>NZ_WMLF01000267.1 GCF_014156695.1 Streptomyces durbertensis
GGGCGGGGCCGAGGGGGCGGCCCCGACGCCAAGGATGCCAGCCCACTGTGACAACTCCACAAACCCACAGGTCACTCCCGGCCACGCCCTGGGCCGTGCGAGTGGCCGCCCGCCCCGGCCGCCGGGGCGCCGTCCGCTCAGCGGTCGGCGCGGGCGGTCGCCAGCAGCTCCTCCGCGTGGGCCCGGGCGAGTTCGGAGTCCTCCTGGCCGGCGAGCATCCGGGACAGCTCGCGCACCCGGGCCTCGCCCTCCAGCGCCTGGACCCCGCTGCGGGTGACCGAGCCGTCGTTGGTCTTCTCCACCAGCAGGTGCCGGTCGGCGAACGCGGCGACCTGCGGCAGATGGGTGACGACAACAACCTGGGCGCCGCGCGCGAGCCGGGCGAGCCGCCGCCCGACCTCCACCGCCGCCTTGCCGCCCACGCCGGCGTCCACCTCGTCGAACAGATAGGTCGGCACCGGGTCCGAACCGGCGAACACCACCTCAACGGCGAGCATCACCCGGGAGAGCTCACCGCCGGAGGCGCCCTTGCTGATGGGCCGGGGCCGGGCGCCGGGGTGCGGGGCGAGCAGCAGTTCCACCTCGTCGGTGCCGTGCGGGCCGTAGGCGACGGTGCGGCCGTCGACGGGCAGCCCGTCGGGGTCGTCGCTCCGGCGGACGTCGACGGTGATCCGGGCGTGCGGCATGGCCAGTTCGGCGAGTTCGGCGGTGACCGCCTCGGCGAAGCGCTCGGCGGCGGCGGTCCGGGCGGCGGTCAGCCGCCGGGCCAGGTCGGCCAGTTCCCGGGTCAGCCGGTCGCGGTGCTCGGTGAGTTCGGTGATGCGGGTGTCGTCGCCGTCCAGTTCGGTGAGCCGGGCGGCGGACCGCTGCGCCCAGTCCAGTACGGCCTTCAGGTCCTCGCCGTACTTGCGGGTGAGCTGGGCGAGGACAGCCCGGCGCTCCTCGACGGCGGCCAGCCGCAGTGGGTCGGAGTCGAGGTCGTCGGCGTAGCCGGCCAACTCGCCGGCGACGTCGGTGAGGAGGATGTGCACCTCGCCGAGGCGGTCGGCGAGCTGTGCCAGCACCGGGTCGTGGGCGCGCACCGCCTCCAGGGCCCGGTGGGCGCCGGCGACCAGGGTGCCGGCGTCGACGCTCTCCGGGTCGGCGGGGTCGCCCGCGAGCGCGCCGTGGGCCGCGGTCGCGGCGGCGGCCAGCGCCTCGGCGTGGCCGAGCCGGTCCGCCTCGGCGGCGAGCTCGACGTCCTCGCCCGGGCGGGGCTCGGCGGCGCCGATCTCCTCCAGTCCGAAGCGCAGCAGGTCGGCCTCCTGCGCACGTTCGCGGGCGCGGGTGGTCAGCTCGGTCAGTTCCTCGCCGACCCGCCGCAGCTGCCGGTAGGTCTTCTCGTAGGCGGCCAGGGGCCGGGCGACGGCGTCCCCGGCGTACCGGTCGAGCGCCTGGCGCTGCCGGGCCGGCCGCAGCAGACCCTGTTGGTCCGTCTGGCCGTGCACGGCGACGAGGTCGGAGCTGAGTTCGGCGAGCAGTCCGACGGGCACCGAGCGGCCGCCCGCGTGCGCCCGGGACCGGCCCTCCGCCGAGACCGTGCGGCTGACGAGCAGCGCCGCCCCCTCGTCCAGCTCCGCGCCCGCGTCGACGGCCCGGCGCGCGGCGGGCCCGTCCGCGTCGAGGGTGAAACGGCCCTCCACGAGGGCGGTCGCGGCCCCGACCCGGACCAGCGCCGGGTCGGCACGTCCGCCCAGCAGCAGGCCGAGGCTGGTGACGACCATGGTCTTGCCGGCGCCCGTCTCACCGGTCACCGCGGTGAAACCGGGGGACAGCTCGATGGCGGCGTCGTCGATCACACCGAGGGCCTGGATCCGCATCTCCTCCAACACGGATACGACCATACGAGGTTCCGACCCCGCCCCGCGACGCGCCCCGCGAACCGCGCCCCCGGCGCGTCGGCGGGCCGCCGGACCCGGAGCGCGCGGCGCTGCTCGGGCGTGCCGGGTTCAGGCGTGTCGGCCGCCGCGCCAGCCGACGACGGGCAGCGCGAACTTCGCGACGAGCCGGTCGGTGAAGGGCGCCTGGTGGAGCCGGGCGAGCCGCACCGGCACCGCGCCGCGCCGCACCTCCACCCGCGCGCCGGCCGGCAGCTCGATCGTGCGCCGCCCGTCGCACCACAGCACGCCGTGCGGCGTCTGCGGCTGCACCTCGACGGCGAGGACCGAGGAGGGGGCGGTGACCATCGGCTTGGCGAACAGCGCGTGCGCGCTGATCGGGACCATCAGCAGCGCCTCCACCTCCGGCCACACCACGGGGCCGCCCGCCGAGAACGCGTACGCGGTCGAACCGGTGGGCGTCGCGCACACCACGCCGTCGCAGCCGAACCGGGTGACCGGGCGGCCGTCGACCTCGGTGACGACCTCCAGCATCCGCTCGCGGGACGCCTTCTCCACCGACGCCTCGTTCAACGCCCAGTCGGTGTGGCAGGGTTCGGCATCCGGGCCGCCGTTGCGCACGGTGACGTCCAGCGTCATGCGCTCCTCGACCTCGTAGTCCCGGGTGGCGACCCGGTGCACGACCTGGTCGAGGTCGTCGCGTTCGGCCTCGGCGAGGAAGCCGACCGTGCCGAGGTTGACGCCCAGCATCGGCACCCCCGAGGCGCGGGCGAACTCCGCGCCGCGCAGCAGGGTGCCGTCGCCGCCGAGCACCACCAGCAGCTCGCAGCCGGCCAGCAGGTCGGAGCCGGGGGTGACGATCTCGACGGCGCCCGTGGTGCCGGTCGTGCGGGGCAGCGGGAGGTCCCGCGCCTCCTCCTCCAACACCCTTACGCCGATGCCCCGTTGGAGCAGTCCGAGCACCACCAGCTCGGCGCTGCGGACGGCCGCGGGCCGGCCGGTGTGGGCGAGCAGGAAAACGGTGCGTCGGTGTGTCTTTGTTGTCACTGGGGCCCCTCCGCCACGGCACGTTCGACGTCCGCCGGGTCGAGGTCAGGCGCCCCGGCGCGCAGCCACAGGAAGTACTCGACGTTGCCCGACGGGCCCGGCAGCGGGCTCGCGGTCACGCCGAGGACGCCGAGGCCGAGCGCCGCCGCCTGTTCGGCGACGCCCCGGACCGCCTCGGCCCGCAGCTGCCCACTCCGTACAACGCCGCCGCTGCCCAGTCGTTCCCTGCCGACCTCGAACTGCGGCTTGACCATCAGCACCAGGTCGGCGTCGGGCGCGCAGCAACGCACCAGAGCGGGCAGTACGAGGCCGAGGGGAATGAACGACAGGTCGCCCACGACCAGGTCCACGGGCTCGCCGTCGATCATCTCAAGCGTCAACTCCCGCACGTTGGTACGGTCCTTGACGACAACGCGTTCATCGCTCCGCAGCGACCAGGCCAGCTGGCCGTAGCCGACGTCGGCGGCGACGACCCGCGCGGCGCCCGCGCGCAGCAGCACGTCGGTGAAGCCGCCGGTGGAGGCGCCGGCGTCCAGCGCGCGGCGGCCGGCCACCCGCAGCCCGAGCGGGGTGAAGACGGCCAGCGCGCCGGCCAGTTTGTGGCCGCCCCGGGAGACGTAGTCCGGGTCGCCGTCGTCGTCCTGGACGACGATGGCGGCGCCGGTGGCGACCTGCGTCGCCGGCTTGACCGCGAGGGCGCCGCCGACGCTCACGCGGCCGGCGGCGATCAGCTGGCTGGCGTGCTCACGCGAGCGCGCCAGCTTGCGGCGCACCAGCTCTGCGTCGAGCCTGGCGCGCCGGGTACGAGATGCGGCCACCTGTCGTTCAGCTCCCGGGTTCGTGCTGGTCGAGGGCGGTCAGCGTGGAACGCAGACCGCGGTGCACATCTTCGTACACCTCGACGTGGGCGCTGACGGCGAGGTGGTCGGCGTCGGCCAGCCGGGCGAGCGCGGCGTCGATCTCCTGATGGCCGGTCGGCCGGACGGCGACGCCGAGCGGACGCGGGCCCTCCGACTCGGCGGGTGCCGCCTCCCGCCCGTCCTCCGGTGCCGCCGCGTCCGCCGGCGGCCGGTCCGGCTCCCCCGCCGACTCCCCGGACGGCCCACCGGTGTCCCGCGGTGCCTCGTCGGGCGTCGCGGCGTCGTGCGTGGCGTGCGTGGCATGCATGGCGTGCATGGTCCCGACGCTACACGGCGGCCCGCCTCCGGGCCGCCGGGACGACCAGCGGTGTCCCGGTCTCGGGGTCCTCGATCACCCGGCAGGGCAGTCGGAAGACCTCCTCCACCAGCGCGGCGGTGACCACCTCCGCCGGCGGGCCCTGGGCGACGATCCGGCCGTCCCGCATGGCGACGAGGTGGGTGGCGTACCGCGCCGCCTGGTTGAGGTCGTGCAGGACGGCGACAAGCGTGCGGCCCCGCTCCTCGTGCAGGTGGGCGCACAGGTCGAGCACGTCGTACTGGTGCTGCACGTCGAGGAAGGTCGTCGGCTCGTCGAGCAGCAGCAGCGGGGTCTCCTGGGCGAGCGCCATGGCGATCCACACCCGCTGCCGCTGGCCGCCCGACAGCTCGTCGACGAACCGGTCGGCCAGCTCGGCCACGGAGGTGGCGGCCATCGACTCCGCCACGACCCGCTCGTCCTCCGGCGACCACTGGCGCAGCAGCCCCTGGTGCGGGTGCCGGCCCCGCGCGACCAGCTCGGCGACGGTGATGCCGTCGGGCGCGGTGGACGACTGCGGCAGCAGCCCGAGTGTCCTGGCCACCCGTCGGGCGGGTTGCCCGCGGATGTCGTCGCCATCGAGCACCACGTGCCCGGCGGTCGGCGGCAGCATGCGGGACAGCGCCCGCAGCAGGGTGGACTTGCCGCAGGCGTTGGGGCCGACGACCACGGTGAACGAGCCGTCGGGCACGGCGACGTCCAGCCCGTCGACGACCGTGCGGCCGTCGTAGGACAGGGTCAGCGCCTCGCCGCGCAGGCGGGCGCTGCCCGCGGCGGTGCCGCCGCGAGCGGCGTCCACACTGGTGGCCATGGGATGTTCCTCTCGACGTGCGTTCTGCGTTCGGCGGTTCGGCGGGGCGGCGGTTCGGCGGAATGGCACGACGCGGCCCGGTGCCGGCGCGTGCGGGTCGGGTCACAGGCGTCCGGCGCGGCGTTCACGGGCGAGCAGCCAGACGAGGTAGCCGCCGCCCAGCAGTCCGGTGACCACGCCGACGGGCAGCAGATGCCCGGGGAAGGCCCGCTGGGCGAGCCAGTCGGCGGCGAGCAGCAGCGCGGCGCCGGTCCACAGCGACGGCAGCAGGTGCGGCCCGCTCGCCCGGGTGAGGCGCCTGGCGAGCTGCGGAGCGGTGAGCGCGACGAAGGCCACCGGGCCGGCCGCGGCGGCCGCGAACGCCGCCAGCAGGACCGCCGCGACAAGCAACGCCAGCCGTACCCGCTCCACCGGGACGCCGAGCGCGTACGCCGCGTCGTCACCCAGCTCCATCATCCGCAGCCCGCGCCCGCAGCCGAGGACCACCAGCGGCAGCAGGGCGCACAGCACCGCCAGCAGCGGCAGCGCGCTGTCCCAGCCCCGGCCGTCCAGGCTGCCGGTCAGCCACAGGACGGCACGTCCGGCGTCGGCCATGTCGGCCCGGGTGAGCAGGTAGCCGTTGACGCCGGTGAGGATCGCGGCGACCCCGATGCCCACCAGGATCAGCCGCTGCCCGTGCGCGCCGCCGCGCCAGGCGAGCAGGTAGATCACCGCGCCGGTGAGGATCCCGCCCAGCGCCGCGCCGGTCGCCAGCGCCATACTGCCGCCGCCGACGAGCACGATGGCGGCCAGCGCGCCGGTCGCGGCGCCCTGGGTGAAGCCGAGCACGTCGGGACTGCCGAGCGGGTTGCGCACCAGCGCCTGGAAGACCGCGCCGGACAGCCCCAGCGCGGCGCCCACCAGCAGCCCGGTCACCGCGCGCGGCAGGCGCACCTCGTTCACGATGAAGGCGTCCGCCGCGTGCCCGCCGCCGGCCAGCACCTCGACCACCTCGGCCGGGGAGAGCGGGTACTCGCCACTGCCCACGAGCAGGACCAGCAGCGCGCCGGTGAGCAGCGCCAGGCCGGTGCTCACCAGCAGCGACCGGCGGTGGAACCGCAGCGACAGCCCGCGCCGGCGCAGTACCGACAGACCGGCGGAGCCCTTGGCGGCCCGCTCCGCGGAGAAGGACGTCATGCGCGCACCATCCTTCGCCGACGCACGAAGGAGAGGAACAGCGGCCCGCCGAGCACCGCGGTCACGATGCCCACCTGCAGTTCGCCGGGACGCGCCACCACCCGGCCCAGCACGTCCGCGCCGAGGAGCAGCACGGGCGCCAGGACCGCGCAGTACGGCAGCTGCCACCGCAGGTCGGGGCCGGTCAGGGAGCGCACAAGGTGCGGCACGATCAGCCCGACGAACACCAGCGGTCCGCAGGCCGCCGTGGCCGCCCCGCACAGCAGCGTGACCGCGACGATCGCGGCGGCCCGGACGGCGGCCGGTCGGGCGCCGAGCGCCCGCGCCGAGTCCTCGCCGAGCTGCATCGCGTTCAGCGCCCTGCCGAGACCGAGCGCGAGCACCACCCCGACCAGTACAAACGGCGCCAACCGGCCGACGGTCGCGGCCTCGGCGCCGGCGAGCGACCCGACGGCCCAGAAGCGCATCCGGTCAAGCGCGGCGGTGTCCAGCAGCATCACGGCGTTGACGTAGCTGATGAGTGCCGCGTTGATGGCGGTACCGGCCAGCGCGAGGCGCGCCGGGGTCGCGCCGCGTCCCCCGCCGACCGCGTACACCAGCACCGAGACGGCGGCGGCGCCCGCGAAGGCGAACCACACGTACCCGGTGAATCCGGCGACACCGAGGAAGGCCATGGCGGAGACGACGGCCGCGGAGGCGCCCGCGTTGACGCCGAGCAGCCCGGGGTCGGCCAGCGGGTTGCGGGTGACGGCCTGCATCAGGCCGCCCGCCAGCCCGAGTGCCGTCCCGGCGAGGAGACCCAGCCAGGTGCGGGGCAGTCGCATCTCGCGGACCACCGTGTGGGCCGGTGAGCCGGTGTCGACCAGCCCGGACCAGACCTCGGCGAGCGTCAACGGGCGTGCGCCGACGGCAAGACTCAGCGCCAGGGTGAGGGCGAGCAGGACCAGGGACGCGAGCAGCCCGGCCGCTCGGAGGGCGTGCCGGCGCCGGCCTGACGGCTGGCCGGCCGGCTCGCGCCCGCTCGGCGGGCACGGCGAAGTCCCCTGCTCGGGCGGGGTTCTGACAGGGAGCACGACTGACTTCCGGTGGATGGGCGGTACCGGGGGCTCACCCCGGAGATCACAGAGAACGTAGGTTAGCCTAACCTCACTGTCGCGAGGTGCGGAGGCCCGGACCCGGGCCCCGCCTCGCCCTGCCCGCAACCCCCTTGC
>NZ_WMLF01000268.1 GCF_014156695.1 Streptomyces durbertensis
GCCTCGGAGTGGCGCTGGCGCTCGCGGGCGTCTTCGGGGTACTGCTGCCGATCCTCGGCATCGTGGGGACGATCGACCCCGTGAACACGCGCGAGGTGGAGACCGAGGCCGCCGCCCGGGTGCCGGACGCGGTGGCGAGCGGGCCGGTGACACTCGGCGGCACTCGCCAAGCGGAAGTCGCCTTCGCCGAACCGGACTTGCCGCAGCGGATGCTGCTCGCCCTGCCCGAGGTCGCGGGCAGTCTGCTGCTCGCCCTCGTCCTCTTCCTGCTGCTGCGCATCGCCGGCACGCTGCGCGCCGGGGACGTCTTCGTGCCGAGGAACGCCCGCCGCCTGCTCGCCATCGCCGTGGCGACCGTCGCCATCGGCCTGCTCGGCCCCCTCGTGGAGGCGATCACCACGCAACTGCTGGTGGCCGACACCGCTGTCGCCGAGGCAGTCCCCTTCGTCTACACCGTCTCCACCGCGCCGCTTCTGCTGGGCGTGCTGATCGCGGCGCTGGCCGAGGCGTTCCGGCAGGGCACCAGGCTGCGCGCGGACACCGAAGGGCTTGTCTGATGCCGCCGGAGGAGGACCACCGGATCAAGGTCCACCTGGACCGGCTGCTCGCGGAACGCGGCATGACCCTCGCCGAGTTGGCGGGTCGCGTCGGTGTCACGGTGGTCAACCTCTCCGTGCTGAAGAACGACCGGGCGAAGGCGATCCGCTTCTCGACGCTCAGCGCGATCTGCCGGGAACTGGGATGCCAGCCGGGCGACCTGCTGGGCTACGGCGACCCCGACGCTCGCTGAGCGCCGCCCGACGCGGAGCGACCACGAAGGCCGACAACAAACCGACAACGGGGACACCCGGACAAGGACCACCCCATGAAGACCGTCACCACCCGGCGCCTGGTGCGGGCCGGCGTGCTCGCCGTGTGCGCCACCGCTCTCACGGCCTGTGCGATCTCGACCGACTCCTACAACGTCTCGGCCGCCCCCGGCGGGGAGAGCTCCCAGTGCGCCGATCTCGTGGGCAGTGCCCCGGAGCGGCTCGCCGGACACGAACGCGAGGACACCAACCAGAAAGGGACGGCCGTGTGGGGAAGCGGCCACGTCGTCCTCCGGTGCGGCAACATCTCGAACGTCCCGGATTCGGCCCCCTGCTCGTCGGTGAACGGCGTCGACTGGGTCGTGAACGAGGAGCGGAGCCGCGACGGGGAGAGGACCGTACTGACGTACGGACGCGAGCCCGCGGCCGAGATCAGGGTCGCCAAGCGGGTCGGAGACCAGGACGCCGTCATCGGCGAGCTGTCCGGCATCGTCTCGGAGGTGCTGACGCGGCAGAAGTCCTGCGAGAAGCGGGACTGAGCCTCGACGCGGCGGCGCTCGCGGTTCAGCGGACCGCTGTTCCAGCAGGGTGAGGGTGCTGCCGTCGAGTTCGACCGGCACGCCGATCGCGCGGCCGGCCGGGCCTGGACGGCGAGCGGTCGCACTCGGTGACCGGGCGAAAAAGCCCGTGCGAGTTCGCACCGCGATGCGGAACACTCTGGGCGACCGATGACTTGTACCAGGCGGGCCGGTCCAACAGTGTTGACCGGCCCGCGTCCACGCCGAAGGCCCCTGGCTGGGAGGCGACTGCGACCAGGAACCCCAGCGAGGTGCTGTATGACCACTGCGACCCGAGAACAACAGGCCCCACCAGCGGGCCGCACGCCGGCGGTGGTCCGGCTGCTGGTGCTGGCCACGTTCGTGGTGATCCTGAACGAGACCATCATGGTCAACGCGATCCCGCGGCTGATGGACTCGCTCGCGATCACCGAGCAGTCGGCGCAGTGGGTGTCGACCGCCTTCATGCTGACGATGGCGGCGGTGATCCCGGTCACCGGATGGTTCCTCCAGCGGGTCACCACCCGCCAGGCCTACGCGATAGCCATGGGTGTGTTCCTCACCGGTACGGCGCTGTCCGCGGTCGCGCCGTCGTTCGAGGTGCTGCTGCTGGGGCGGGTCGTGCAGGCCGCCGGCACGGCGGTGATGATGCCGCTGCTGATGACCACCCTGATGGTGGTGGTCCCCCAGCATGACCGCGGCCGGGTGATGGGCAACGTCACGCTGGCGATCTCGGTGGCGCCCGCGCTCGGGCCCGCCGTCTCCGGGGTGATCCTCCAACTCGGTTCCTGGCGGCTGCTGTTCCTCGTCGTGCTGCCCATCGCGGGGCTGGTGACGTTCTTCGGGCTGCGGCAGCTGGAGAACATCGGCGAGCCGAAGGCGGGATCCATCGACTGGCTCAGCGTGGCTGTGGCGGCGCTCGGCTTCGGCGGTCTGGTGTACGGGCTGAGCCTCTTCGGTGAGGGCCACGGCGGGGTCGGCACCGGTGTCGGCGTGACCGCGGCCGGTCTCGCGACCATCGCGCTGTTTGTCTTCCGGCAGCTGCGGCTGCAGCGCGGCGGTGTGCCGCTGATGGACCTGCGCACGCTGCGGCACCGCACCTACACGCTGTCCCTGGTCCTGATGTCGGTCGGCTTCCTGGCGATGCTCGGCTCGATGATCCTGCTGCCGCTGTACCTGCAGAACCTGCGCGGGCTCAGCCCCTTGCAGACCGGGCTGCTGGTCATGCCGGGCGGCCTGGTGATGGGTCTGCTGGGGCCGACGATCGGGAAGGCGTTCGACCGGTTCGGCAGCCGCCCGCTGGTGCTGCCCGGCGCCATCGGCATGACCCTCGCGCTCGCCGGCTTCACCCAGATCTCGACGACGATGCCGTTTGTGCTGGTCCTGGCGCTGCACACGCTGCTGATGGTCAGCCTCGCCGCCACGTTCACCCCGTGCTTCACCCTCGGCATGGGCGGGCTCCCGCCGCACCTGTACTCGCACGGCAGCTCGATGCTCGGCACGCTGCAGCAGGTGTCCGCGGCCCTCGGTACGGCGCTTGTGGTGACGGTGATGTCCGCGCGCGGCAGCAGCCTGGTCGCCGGCGGGGCGGACGCCGTGTCCGCGCAGGTGAGCGGGATGAAGCTGGCGTTTGTCGTCGCGGCGCTGCTCTCCCTGGTGGCGGTCGCCGTCGCCGTGAGGCTCCCGAACCGCGCCCCGGCACCGGAGCCCCAGGACTCCGGTGACACCGCCGCCCCCGGCGGCACCGACAAGGAGCCGTCGGCGGACTCCTCCGCCGCCCAGGGCGAGGCCGCCGCCGTCACCAAGGCATGAAAGGCGGGCGGGCGGCCGACCGGTGGCGCCGGCCGACCGACTGATACCTCCCGCCCTTCCGGCCCTTCCGGCCCTTCCGGCCCGGTCGGTAACACCGCGCAGGCTCCCTTCCCCGGCCTCGCGGGCGAGGGGGTTCACCGCCGGAGCCGCCTCGGGGGCCCGGGGCGGTCAGCGGAGGGTGAGGGGGGTTTCGGAGGTGATGCGGGAGAGCTTCTCGGGGTTGCGGACGTAGTA
The DNA here is from genome assembly GCF_014156695.1 of Streptomyces durbertensis. Lineage (GTDB taxonomy): Bacteria > Actinomycetota > Actinomycetes > Streptomycetales > Streptomycetaceae > Streptomyces > Streptomyces durbertensis. The sequence goes on from NZ_WMLF01000268.1 coordinate 3,413, forward strand.
GATCCCGGCGACGCGGCTGTCCTCGACGCGGACGGCGAGCACGCCGTCGAGGTCGCCGTTCAGGCGGACGAGGAAGGCCGGGTTGCCGTTGACCACCGTCGGCTCGATGCTGAAGCCGCCCCCGACCTTGCTCAGACCGCCGAAGAACAGGCGGGACACCTTGTCCGCGCCGACGATCGGGCGCAGCACGGCCTGCCTGACCCCGCCGCCGTCGCCGACGAGGACGACGTCGGGGGCGAGCACGTCGAGCAGGCTCTGCGGGTCCCCGGTCTCCAGCGCGGCGCGGAACGCGTCGAGGGCCGCGCGGGTCTGGCCGGAGGACACCGCCTGCCGGGGCCGGCGGGCGTCGACGTGGCGGCGCGCCCGGTGGTTGATCTGCCGGACGGCGTCCGGGCGTTTGTCGACGGCGGCGGCGATCTCGTCGTAGTCGACGTCGAAGACCTCACGCAGGACGAACACCGCGCGCTCGGTCGGTGACAGCGTTTCGAGGACGAGCATGAGCGCCATCGAGAGACTCTCGGCGAGTTCCACGTCCTCGGCGACGTCCGGCGCGGTGAGCAGCGGCTCGGGAAGCCAGGGGCCGACGTACGCCTCCCTGCGGCGCTTCACGGTCCGCAGCCGGTTGAGTGCCTGGCGGGTGGTGATCCGGACCAGGTAGGCACGCTGGTTGCGCACCTGCTCCGGGTCGACCGCGGCCCACCGCAGCCAGGTCTCCTGGAGGACGTCCTCCGCGTCGGCGGCCGAGCCGAGCATCTCGTAGGCGACGGTGAAGAGCAGGTTCCGGTGGGCCACGAAGGTCTCGGTCGCCGGGTCGGGGTCGCTGTCGCGGTGGTCGGTCATGTGTCTCGCACTCCCTCGTTCGGAGGTCGAACGTGTTCGAAGGTCGAAGGCGGGCCGGGCGGGGCCCGGCCCGCGTTCAGCGGGTCAGCGCCTCGTCCCGCCTGGCGTGCAGGAGACGCGCGCGGCTGCCGTCCTTGAACCGCCACGTGAACGAGCCCGGCTTGCGGGCCTCGGCCGCCAGGTGGTGGGTCAGGTGGTCCAGTGCGGTGGCCTTGATCTTCCCGGTGATCTTCCCGGTGAGGCGGCCGCCGAGGTGGAAGGGCCTCGCCGTGTCGTCCCTGGCGGCGATCTGCAGGACGGCGGTACGGCTGCCGACGGCGACGCACTGGCCGAAGTAGCCGATGTCAAGCGGCTCGGGCCGCTCGCCGGCGAGCCGGGCGAGGACGGTGTCGGCGGCGTGCGCGCCCAGCGGGGTCGCCGTCTGGCAGCTCATCCGCAGCGGGAGGTCCGACGGCGCCGCCGCGTCCCCGGCCGCGAGGACACGCGGATCGTCGACGCTGGTCAGCGTCTCGTCCGTGACCAGGCGGCCCAGGGCGTCGGTGCGCAGACCGCTGCGCGCGGCCAGGTCGGGGACGCCGAATCCGGCGGTCCAGACGGTCACGGCGCTCGGCTGTTCCCGTCCGTCGTCGAGCCGCACGGCGGACCCGGTCACCTCGGTCACCCTGCTGCCGGGGCCGTCGAGCACGGTCACGCCGAGCGCGGCCAGCCGCCGGGCGAGGGACCGGCGGGCCCGCTCGTGCAGGGCGGGGGCGAGTACGCCGCCGCAGACGAGGGTGACGTCGCGGCCCTCCTCCGCCAGCTCGCCGGCGATCTCGATGCCGGTCGCGCCGGCCCCGACGACGGTCACCGGGGCGTTCGCGGGTGCTTCGGCGAGGGTCGACCGCAGTGCGCGGGCCTCCTCCAGGGTGGCGGCGGGGTGGGCGTGCTCGGCGGCGCCCGGCACGTCGGGGCGGGCTCCCCCGCTGCCGACGGCGTAGATCAGGTAGTCGTAGCCGACCGAACCGCCGCCGGTCAGGGCCACGTCGCGTTCGGCCGGGTTGATCCGGGCCACCGAGTCGACCAGCAGCCGGACCCGGTCGGACAGGACCTTCCGGAAGTCGACAAGCGCGTCATGCGTGCCGCCGACCACCTGGTGGAGACGGATGCGGTGAACGAAGGTCGGGCGCGGGTTGATCAGGGTCACGGTCACGTCGTCGCGCCGGGTGAGGCGGTTGGCGGCGATGACGCCCGCGTAGCCGCCGCCGACGACCACGACGTGTGTCATGTGGTGTCCCATGGTCTCTCTCCTGACGTTTCAGGGGTTCGACCACGGGACACCGGTGCTCGGGCTTGTGTGACACCGTGTGGCGCGGGCCACATCCGCCGGGCGGGCCGGGCTCAGGAGAGGGTGACGAGGCCGGGGGCCCAGCGGAGGACTGCGGCGCAGACGAGGACCCAGAGGAGGACGGTCGCGGCGACCAGCGCGGCGGTCGCGGCACGGGACGTTCGTCCGGCGCGGGGGTCTCCCCCGGGGCCGAAGACGGAGTCCGGGTCCAGTTCGACGGGTGTGCCGGGGGCGAACCGCTGGACCGCCTCGGCCAGCTCGTGCGCCCGGTCGCGCCACCGCACGCTGCGGACGCGTACGGTCCTCTCGTCCAGGCGCACCTCCAGCTGGTACCGGGTGGAGGTGCGGCGGCCCCTCTCCGCGCCGAGCCGCAGTGAGCGCACGGTGGCCCAGGGGTGGGTGACGCCGCCGTGGCTGACGCCCTGGGGCGAGCAGTCCACCAGGACGGTCCAGCGGGTCATCAGCGGTGGGAGGAAGCCGATGGTGAGCATGGCGCCGGCGGCAAGGTACAGCAGCGCCCACAGGAACAGCATGTACAGGTCGTCCACGCGGTCGGCGTTCCGCCACAGGGCGAACAACAGCAGGGATCCGAGAGTGCCGATCGCCGCGGCGGCGGCCAGTCGCCCGGTCACGTCGCGCCAGTGTTCCAGGAAGTGGACGGGCTCCTCCGTGGATCCGGCGTCCACCGGTGGCCGTTGGCTTTCGGATGGCTGGGTCTCGTCCGGGTCCATGTCCGCCGCCTCCCCCTCGCGCGGCCGGACTCCGCGCGCCCGCCCGTCAACTCCACCGTGCGGCGCGGCAGATGAGCGGTCAACCCGCTTTGCCACCTCAGGGGAGGCGGACGACCGCCTTGCCGGTGTTCTCTCCGCGCAGCATGCCGAGGAACGCCTCGACGGCGTTGTCGAAGCCGTCGGTGACGTCGAGCCGGTCGGTGAGGCGGCCCGACGCGGTCTGACGCGCGCTGCGGGCCTCCCTGCCGCTCTGTGCTCTTTCGGGTAGTTTTGCGCGAGTGCCGTCCGGGAAGGGGCGGGCCGCCGTGGCGACCGGGGTGGTGGTCTGGTGTTGCGTCAGGTGCGGCGAGCGGTGGAGCTGACGCCGCCGGAACGGGACCGGTACGTCGATCTGCTGCGGGCCCTGGCGATCACGATGGTCGTGCTCGGCCACTGGCTGGTCGTGGCGGTCACCTACACCGACGAGGACGGGCTCGACGGGTTCAGCGCGCTGGCGACCGTGCCGTGGAGCCGCCCGCTGACCTGGCTGTTCCAGGTGATGCCGCTGTTCTTCCTGGTGGGCGGCTATGTGAACGGCGCGTCGTTCGGCGCGCACCGGCGGGACGGCGGCGACGCGGCGGGCTGGCTGCTCAAGCGGGCGGGGCGGCTCCTGGGCCCGACGACGGTGTTCGCGCTCGCCGTCGCGGCGTGCGCGCTGGTGGCGCGCGCTCTGGGGGCGGACCCGGAGTTGGTCGGCACGGCCGGGTGGCTGGTGACGATCCCGCTGTGGTTCCTGACCGCGTACCTGGTCGTGGTGGTGCTCACCCCGCTGCTGTATCCGCTGCACGAGCGGGCCGGCTGGGCGGTGGTGGCGGTGCTGGTCGGCTGCGTGGCGGCGGCCGACACGGCGAGGTTCGCGCTGGATCTGGAGCAGGTGGCGTACGCGAACTACCTGTTGGTGTGGCTGCTGGTGCACCAGGTCGGGTTCCTGTGGCGGGACGGGCGCCTCCC
>NZ_WMLF01000269.1 GCF_014156695.1 Streptomyces durbertensis
GGCGGTGGGCACGCGGGCGCGTGCGCCGCGTCAGTTCTTCTGGATCTGGTCGAAGCTCAGCTCGACCGGGGTCTCGCGGCCGAAGATCTCCACCAGGCCCTTGACCTTCTTGGAGTCGGCGTTGATCTCGTTGATCGTGGCCTGGAGGGTGGCGAAGGGGCCGTCGGTGACGGTGACGGAGTCGCCGACCTCGAAGTCCAGCACCTGGACCTCGAGCTTGCGGCTCGGCGCCGGCTTGCCCTCGGCCTCGGCTGCCTCGCGGGCGGCCTTCTCCTCCGCCTCCGGGGCGAGCATCTTGACGACCTCGTCCAGCGTCAGCGGGTAGGGGTCGTAGGCGTTGCCGACAAAGCCGGTCACGCCCGGGGTGTTGCGGACGACGCCCCAGGACTCGTTGGTGAGGTCCATGCGCACCAGGACGTAGCTGGGGAGCTTGTTCTGGCGGACGGTGCGGCGGTCGCCGTTCTTGATCTGGACGACCTCCTCCTGCGGCACCTCGGCCTGGAAGATGTAGTCCTCGACGTTGAGCGAGACCGCGCGCTGCTCGAGGTTGGTCTTCACGCGGTTCTCGTAGCCCGCGTAGGTGTGGATCACGTACCACTCGCCGGGGAGCGTGCGCAGCTCCTCGCGGAGGGCCTCGACCGGGTCGACCGGCTCGGCCTCCTCCTCGGTCTCCTCGGCGTCGGCGGCGGCCTCGACCTCGGCGGTCTCCTCGGCGTCGCCTTCGACCTCGGCCTCGGCGTCGAGCTCGACGCCGGTCTCCCGCGTCTCGGCGGCGGCGTCAGCCTCGTCAGCCACCGCGTCCTGCCCGGCCGGCTCGGCGGCGCCGGCGGCTTCGGCCTGCTCCGCGTCGTCCCTCTCGGACGCCGCGTCGACACCATCGAGCGCGGCGTCGTCACCCTTGGCGGGCTCGACGGGCTCGGTGACGTCGTTCAGGTTCGGGTCAGACACGTTAGCTGCTTCTTCCTGGCTTTATGGGGGTGGAACGTACGGGTAACGCGCCGCTGACGGCGCCCCGCGGACGGATCAGCCGAAGACGAACTTGACGGCCTCTCCGAATCCATAGTCAATCACGAACACCAGGCCGATGACGATGAGAACGAAGATGATCACGACGATCGTGTACGTCGTGAGCTGGTGGCGCGTCGGCCACACGACCTTGCGGAGCTCCGCGACGATCTGTCGGTAGAACAGCGCGAGCCGGGCCAGCGGGCCCTTCTTGCCGCGCTTGCCGCCGCGACGCGGCTTCTTGTCCTCAGAGGAACGCCCGGGCTCGGGGACCTCGGGAGTGTCCGTGATCTCCGCCACTCGTCCTCACCTGATCCGGGGTCATGGCCGTGCGGCGTCCGGCCCTGCCGCACGGCGGTGCAATCTCAGTACGTACGCCTGCACGCATCCACGTCGTGATCGACGAGTGCGTGAGCAGGGCCGGAGGGACTTGAACCCCCAACCGCTGGTTTTGGAGACCAGTGCTCTACCAATTGAGCTACGACCCTTTGTGCTCACCCAACCTACCGCATCGTGACGCCCACACGGTGTGTGCGGCGCCCCTCGCGGTGACGAGGGCCAACGACGGATGAGTGTACGTGCTCCGGGGCCGGGCGTCGAACAGGTACCGGTGTCTGCCGCCGCGCGCGGCTGTCGGACGGGCGTGTCCCGACTCACGGACAGCCGTGCCCGTGGCGTGGAACGGCCGTGCCCGGCCGGGGGCGCGTCTGCGACGATGCCCCTATGAGTGCTGCTACTCCTTCCGCACAGTCCCCGACCGAGCGCCGCGTGTCGGCCCGGGTCGGCTCCATCTCCGAGTCGGCCACCCTCGCGGTCGACGCCAAGGCGAAGGCGCTGAAGGCCGCCGGCCGGCCGGTGATCGGCTTCGGCGCCGGCGAGCCCGACTTCCCGACGCCGGACTACATCGTCGAGGCGGCCGTGGAGGCCTGCCGCGACCCGCGCTTCCACCGCTACACGCCCGCCGGCGGTCTGCCGGAGCTGAAGCAGGCCATCGCCGCCAAGACGCTGCGCGACTCCGGCTGGGCGGTGGAGCCGGCGAACGTGCTGGTCACCAACGGCGGCAAGCAGGCCATCTACGAGGCCTTCGCGGCCATCCTCGACCCGGGCGACGAGGTCATCGTGCCCGCGCCGTACTGGACGACGTACCCGGAGTCCATCCGGCTGGCCGGCGGCGTGCCGGTGCCGGTCGTCGCCGACGAGACCACCGGCTACCGGGTCTCCGTCGAGCAGCTGGAGGCGGCGCGCACCGAGCGCACCAAGGTCGTGCTGTTCGTCTCCCCGTCGAACCCGACGGGCGCGGTCTACAGCAAGGCGCAGGTCGAGGCGGTGGGCCGCTGGGCCGCCGAGCACGGCCTGTGGGTGCTGACCGACGAGATCTACGAGCACCTGGTCTACGGCGAGGCGGAGTTCCACTCCCTGCCGGTGGTCGTCCCGGAGATCGCCGACCGCTGCATCGTGGTGAACGGCGTCGCCAAGACGTACGCGATGACCGGCTGGCGGGTGGGCTGGGTCATCGGCCCGAAGGACGTCGTGAAGGCCGCCACGAACCTCCAGTCGCACGCCACCTCCAACGTGAGCAACGTCGCGCAGGCCGCCGCCCTGGCCGCCGTCTCCGGCGACCTGGAGGCCGTCGCGAAGATGCGCGAGGCGTTCGACCGCCGGCGTCGCACGATCGTGCGCATGCTGAACGAGATCAACGGCGTCGAGTGCCCGGAGCCGGAGGGCGCGTTCTACGCGTACCCGTCCGTGAAGGCGCTGCTCGGCAAGGAGATCCGCGGCCGGCGTCCGCAGAGCTCGGTCGAGCTGGCCGAGCTGATCCTGGAGGAGGTCGAGGTCGCCGTCGTGCCCGGTGAGGCCTTCGGCACCCCCGGCTACCTGCGGCTTTCCTACGCGCTCGGCGACGAGGACCTGGCCGAGGGCGTCGCCCGGATCCAGAAGCTGCTCGCCGAGGCGCGCGACTGAGCGTCGCCGCCGAAGCCACCGCCGTCGGGCGTCCCGGAGCTTCCCCGGGGCGCCCGACGGCCGTTCGGGACGTGGCCGGCCTTTCGAGCGGCCGCCCGCCCGACGTGTGCTGAGGTGTGCTTCGGGGGAAAGCGTCTTCCGGGCGTGTCGCGCGTACGGCAGGATCTGGGAATGCGGCACTACCCCACGCAGCACCAAGTCGAGACCCGTACCCCCGTCCGCGACCTCCGGACGCTCCCCAAGGCCCACCTGCACCTGCACTTCACCGGCTCGATGCGGCCGGAGACCCTGCTGGAGCTGGCCGACAAGTACGGCGTGCACCTGCCCGAGGCGCTCCAGGGCGGCGAACCGCCCAAGCTGCGCGCCACCGACGAACGCGGCTGGTTCCGCTTCCAACGGCTGTACGACATGGCACGTTCCTGCCTGCGTGAGCCCGAGGACATCCAGCGGCTCGTGCGGGAGGCCGCCCAGGAGGACCTGCGGGACGGCGGCCGCTGGCTGGAGATCCAGGTCGACCCGACGTCCTACGCGCCCCGGCTGGGCGGGCTGATCCCCGCACTGGAGGTGATCCTCGACGCCGTCGACCGCGCGACGCGGGACACCGGGCTGCCCATCCGGGTCCTCGTCGCCGCCAACCGCATGAAGCACCCACTGGACGCGCGCACCCTCGCCCGGCTCGCCGTGCGCTACCGCGACCGGGGCGTGATCGGCTTCGGCCTCTCCAACGACGAGCGGCGCGGCTTCGCCAGGGACTTCGACCGGGCCTTTGCCATCGCCCGGGACGGCGGACTGCTCGCCGCCCCGCACGGCGGCGAACTCGCCGGGCCGTTCAGTGTGCGGGACTGCCTGGACGACCTCGGCGCCGGCCGGGTGGGGCACGGCGTGCGCGCCGCCGAAGACCCGGCGCTGCTGGCCCGGCTCGCCGACTCCGACATCACGTGTGAGGTCTGCCCGGCCTCCAACGTGGCGCTCGGCGTCTACGAGAAGCCGGAGGACGTGCCGCTGCGCACGCTGTGGGAAGCCGGCGTGCGGATGGCGCTCGGCGCCGACGACCCGCTGCTGTTCGGCTCCCGGCTGGCCGCGCAGTACGAGATCGCCCGCGAACACCACGCGTTCACGGACGAGGAGCTGGCGGAACTGGCCCGGCAGTCGCTGCGGGCGGCACGGATGCCGCGCCCGCTGCTGGACGAACTGCTCGCCGACGTCGACGCCTGGCTGTCGGCCGACCCGGCTGACGCGGGGGGCGCGCCTGGCGACGCCGGGGCACGAGGAGACGTCCAGGCACGCGGGGGCGCGGGAACGCCCGACGCCACGGTGTCACCCGCCGACGCGGCGACGCCGGCCGGACGCGGCCGGTAGTCCGCGAGCGCGCCGGGCGTCCGCACGGCGGTGACACGCCGCCCCGGCGGCGAACGCCGCCGGGGCGGCGCGACAGGGCGGCTCCGCGGCGCGGCTCGTCGCGCCCCGCGCGGGCGCGTCGGCCGCGCCCGCGCGGCGGCCTCAGAGGGCGCAGCCCACCGTCACGGGCTCGTTGACCAGCCGGACGCCGAACGCCTCGGCCACGCCGTCCCGCACCTCGCGGGCGAGCGCCAGCAGCTCCTCGGTGGTGGCGCCGCCCCGGTTGGTGAGCGCGAGCGTGTGCTTGGTGGAGATGCGGGCGCGGCCGTCGCCGTAGCCCTTGGTGAAGCCGGCCCTGTCGATGAGCCAGGCGGCCGACGTCTTCACCCGGCCCTGGCCCGCGGGCCAGGACGGCGGCACCGGCGCCGCCGCGCCGAAGCGCTCCTCGACGCGCGCGAGGAAGGCCCGGTACTCGGCCTCGCCGAGCACGGGGTTGGTGAAGAAGGAGCCGGCGGACCAGGTGTCGTGGTCCTCCGGGTCGAGCACCATGCCCTTCCCGGCGCGCAGCTTCAACACGGTCTCCCGGGCCCGCGCCAGCGGCACCCGGTCGCCGACCTCGACACCGAGCGCCCGCGCCGTCTCCGCGTACGCCAGCGGCGCGGACAGGCCGTCCGCGTCCTCCAGGCGGAAGCGGACGCGCAGCACCACGTAGCGGTCGGGGTCGGCCTTGAAGCGGCTGTGCCGGTAGGAGAAACCGCACTCCCCGGCGGTGATCCCCGCCGTGCGCCGCTCGACCCGGTCGTAGGCGGTGACCTCGGTGATCGTGGAGGCGACCTCCTGGCCGTAGGCGCCCACGTTCTGGATGGGGGTCGCCCCCGCGGAGCCGGGGATGCCGGCCAAGCACTCGACGCCGGCCAGCCCGGCCTCGACGGTCCGGGCGACGGCGTCGGACCAGTTCTCGCCGGCCGCCAGCTCCAGCGTGGTGCCGTCCAGCGTGAAGCCGGTGGTGCCGACCCGCAGGGCGGTGCCGGCGAAGCCCTTGTCCCCGACGACGAGGTTGCTGCCGCCGCCGACGACCAGCAGCGGCGTGCCGGCGTCGTCGGCCTCGCGGACCGCCGCGACGACCTCCTCGTCGGAGGTCGCCGTGACCAGCCGGTCGGCGGGGCCGCCGAGGCGGAGGGTGGTGAGCGGGGCCAGCGGGGCGCCCTGGACGTCGTGGTGTGGCTGCACGGACCCTAGGTTAAGCGCTCCCCGGCCCCGGCCCGGCCCCTGGGGCCGTGGGCGCGGGCGCGGGCCGGGAGGCCGCCGTGTGCGTCAGGCCAGGCGGACGACGGCCTGGGCGCGGCCGAGGACCTTCTGTCCCGCGCTGGTCGCGGTGAGGTCCACGCGTACCGTGCGGTGGGTGTCGTCCAGCTTCGCCGCGACCTTGCCGGACACCTCCACCAGCGCGCCGACGCCGTCGTCCGGGACGACAACCGGCTTGGTGAAGCGCACCCCGTAGTCCACGACCGCGCCCGGGTCGCCGACCCAGTCGGTGACCACCCGGACCGCCTGGGCCATCGTGAACATGCCGTGCGCGATGACGTCCGGCAATCCGACCTCCCTGGCGAAGCGCTCGTTCCAGTGGATCGGGTTGAAGTCGCCGGAAGCCCCGGCGTAGCGGACCAGCGTCTCGCGCCGGACGGGGAAGCTCTGCGGCGGCAGCTGGGTGCCGACCTCGACGTCCGCGTAGGCGGGCCCGGTGACCGTCGACTCAGCCATCGCTCTTCTCCTCACCCTTGCCCTCGGCTGCCGGCTTCTCGGCGCCCGGCTTCTCGGCGCCCGGGTTCTCGGCGGCGCGGGCGACCAGCTTCGTGTACGCGGTGACGACGTGCTCGCCGTTCTCGTCGTGCACCTCGCCCCGCACGTCCAGGATGTCGTTGCCGGCGAGCGACTTGATCGCGTCGATGGTGGACGTCACGGTCAGCCGGTCCCCGGCGCGCACCGGGCGCCGGTACTCGAACCGCTGGTCGCCGTGGACGACCCGGCTGTAGTCCAGCCCCAGCTGCTCGTCCTGGATCACCTCGCCCGCCGCACGGAACGTGATGGCGAACACAAACGTCGGCGGGGCGATCACGTCCGGGTGGCCGAGCGCCTTGGCGGCGTCCGGGTCCACGTAGGCCGGCGTGGTGTCGCCCAGCGCCTCGGCGAACTCCCGGATCTTCTCCCGGCCCACCTCGTAGGGCTCGGTGGGCGGATAGCTCCGCCCGACAAAGGACTGGTCCAGCGCCATCGGCCGCTTGCCTCCTGGTGAAGATGCTCTGACGAGGGGACGCGGGGACAAACGCGCGACCCACTCGGATCGTGCCCGGGGCGCGTCGCGCCCCTCGCACCGGGGTGGCGCAACGCGACCGAGGCCGCCCCCGGCATGGGGGCGGCCTCGGTTCACAAGCCCAGGTCGTACGGTTCGTACGAGGCTTATCGGGTCTCGCGGTGAGCGGTGTGCGCCTGGCAGCGCGGGCAGTGCTTCTTCATCTCAAGGCGGTCCGGGTTGTTGCGCCGGTTCTTCTTGGTGATGTAGTTCCGCTCCTTGCACTCCACGCAGGCCAGCGTGATCTTCGGGCGGACGTCGGTGGCAGCCACGTGAGTGCTCCTTGACGGCGGATGGATGAATCGGATTTAACGCAGAAAGAGTAGCCGATCGAAGGACCGACCCCACAATCGGCTACTGAGAGTGAGTAGCGGCGACCGGACTTGAACCGGTGACACAACGATTATGAGCCGTTTGCTCTACCGACTGAGCTACGCCGCCACGATGCGAGCGGCCCCCCACTCGAGAGCGGAAGACCTCACACACCAGAGCCCCAAAACGGAATCGAACCGTTGACCTTCTCCTTACCATGGAGACGCTCTGCCGACTGAGCTATTGGGGCGAGCGATGAAGACATTACACGCTCCGCCGCCGAACGTGAAATCCATAGACCCCCCACCCGGCGCGGTG
>NZ_WMLF01000027.1 GCF_014156695.1 Streptomyces durbertensis
CCCCCCCCCCCCCCCCCCCCCCCCCCCCCCCCCCCCCCCCCCCCCCCCCCCCCCCCCCCCCCCCCCCCCCCCCCCCCCCCCCCCCCCCCCCCCCCCCCCCCCCCCCCCCCTTTTTAGTTGTGTATAAGAGACAGACCCACACCTTCGCCGTTCCCCGCGCCACGCCGTGGGTCACTCCGCTCCGCCCTTTCTCAGGGCCTCCAGAACCAGTCGCCCCCGCGGCGAGAGCCGATATCCGACAGCCAGGCTCTCGGTCAGTCCCCGCTCCCTCAGCACGCGTACGTCGGCCTTGAAGCGCACGGTCTCCCTGCCGGCGAGCGCGGCCAGCTCCGCGGCGCGCTCCCCCGGGTGGTCGCGGACCAGCTCCAGCACGTTCCGGGTCCACGGCCCGCGCCTGCTGCGCGCGTCGATGCCCCGGAGTGCGGCGACGATCTCCTCCAGTTCCTGCGCCGAGAGGTCGGTGTCCTCCCGCAGCCTGACGCGCGGGTCCTCTCCGCCGAGCCGTACACCGATACGGTAGAGCCGCCTGTCGTCTCCGGGGCGCAGGTCCGCGAGCAGGGCGGCCCGATCGGCGAAGCCCGCCCGGAGCGCGTCCCGCTCGGAGACCTCGGCCTCCGTCACGGCCGTCACCTCGCCGATCTCCACCACTCCGGCCTCGGTCCGCAGCCGCGTGCCGCACCGCACGCCCGGCCTGCGCCAGCTGCGGAACGCCAGGTCCACCCGTCCTGCTGCGATCTTCGCCAACATGTCCCGCGTGAACAGCAACAGCCTCTCCTCATGACGTCGGGGCGCACCATTCGGCCGAACTGAACCACGCTGACCAACCCGAGTGGGCGTCAGCTCTCCTCCTTTTCCTGCCAGTACAGCACGATGAAGAGCAGGAGAAGGAGGTCGTCGGGCAGTGACGTGCCCTCACCCGGCGCTCGCACGCGGCTGGGGCGGGTGCCGAGCCGGTCGTAGGAGATCTCGAGCGGACCGACGGCGCGCACGCGGCTGCCGAGTTGGTCGTACCTCAGCTCGTGAGGGCCGATGCTCTCCAGGCGGGAGCCGAGCTTGGTGTGCACACAGCTCCATTGGCCCACGGTGCGTGGCAGGTTGGCCCACCGGCTGTAGGTGATCTCGGTGGCGCCCACGGCGCGCAGCCGGGCCCCGAGGGTGTCGTACTCAAGCGGCCACGAGCCGAGGGCACGCGGCCGACTGCCCAGTCGGTCGTAGCTGATCGGCACGTCGCCGATTCCGCGCAGGCGGGAGCCGGCCAGGTCGTAGACCAGTGCGACGTCCATCCGTCCGCACACCTCCCCACACCGCCGGGGGCTGACGACGCGCAGCGTCCCCCGACGAGCATACCGAGACCACCCGCACCCCGCTTCGGAATGCCCCAGCCCTGGCAGGGAATTCAAGGAATGCGGGTCTCTATTGCCACCACCGACCAGGAGTGACAATACTGGAAATATCGACCGAGAATCCTGGAGTGCGCCGCAGCCCCGCGTGACAGAAAGGGGCAGTTGGATGAACATTCCACTACAGGTCTTCCTCTACGAGGAGGAGGCGGAGGACGATCAGCTCGACCGGATGACCGGCTCGCTGCGGCAGGAGCTGCTGCAGCTCGAGGTGGCCGACGTGGTCCCTTTGGAGGGCGCCGAGCCGCCCCCTGGATCCCGCGCTTTCGCGTTGGTACCGGTGGGGGCCCTGTTGGTGACCCTGGCCCAGTCGGCCACCAGCCTGCGGGAGCTGATCAACACGATCCGGGAGTGGCGCCACCGGAACGAGACGCGCCCGAGCATCAGGCTGGTGATCGACGGCGACGTCCTGGAGGTCTCGGAAGCGTCCGCCGACCAGGTCACGGAGACCTTCGAGCTCTTCATCCGACGCCACAGCGAGCCGGAGGCGCCGCCATGACCGGCTCCCGGCACGCACTGATCGTCGCCAACGACAACTACCTCGACGAAGGGTTGAAGCGGCTTCTCTCCCCGTCGCAGGACGCGGTCGCGCTGGCCGAGGTACTCGGCGATCCCCTGATCGGCGACTTTGCCGTGCAGGTGTCACAGAACGAGCCCTCCCACGAGATCTCGATGCGCGTGGACGACTTCTTCTCCGAGCGCCGTCCGGCCGATTCCCTGCTCCTGCACTTCTCGTGCCATGGTTTGAAGAATCCTTCCGGCGAGTTGTATTTCGCCGCCCCCAACACTGTTCCCAGCCGTCTGGCGTCCACCGCGGTCCCCGCGGATTTTGTGCGGCGCTGTATGGCGGCCAGCCGGGCCCGGAGCATCGTGCTCTTCCTCGACTGCTGCTACGGCGGTGCCTTCACCCAGGGCATGAGGGCTCGCGCGGCCGGTGAAGCGCACGTACTGGAGGCGTTCGCGGGCGAGAAGCTGGGCGGCGGACGGGGATGGGCGGTGATCACCGCCTCCAACTCCATGGAGTACGCCTTCGAGGGGAGCGAGCTCGCGGAGAGCGTGGGGCCGCAGCCGTCCGTGTTCACGCAGGCCCTGGTCAAGGGCCTGTACACCGGCGAGGCCGATTTGGACGAGGACGGCCGGGTATCGCTGGACGAGCTCTACGAGTACGTCTTCGACCGGGTCCGCGCGAGGAACCCCCACCAGACGCCGAGCCGCAGCGTGGACCTCCAGGGAGAGGTCTACCTGGCCCGCAGCAAGCGGCGGAAGATCATCCCGGTACCGGTGCCCGAGGATCTGCAGCAGGCGATCCTCAGCCCCAACGCCTACACGCGGCGAGGTGCCGTGGCCGAACTGCGCTTCCGGATGGAGAGCCCCGAGCTGGAGATCGCGGCGGGCGCACGGGACGCGCTGCTCCAGATGGCCCGCGAGGACATCAGGTCCATCGCCGACGAAGCCGGCCGCGCGGTGGCGGAGGTCCAGCTCAACGTCTCCCCCGCGGTGCTGGAGTTCGGACGTGTCGACCAGCACGCACCGTCCCCGCACCGGGAGATCCAGCTCCTGGGGCCGCCGCTCGCACGCAGCTGTGTCCCGCACCCGAAGGAGGAGTGGATCCATGTGGCGGAGCAGCCCGACGCGTGGGACGTCTGGGTGGACACCGCGGAGCCGGGCACGCTGACCGGGACACTTGTGCTCAAGGGCGCGACAGGCGAGGTTGCCGTCCCCGTGAGCGCCGAGGTCCTGGCGGCCCCGGCCGCCTCCGAGGTCTCCGTACCACGTTCCGAGCCGAAGGAACCGCCCCGGACACCGCCCACCTCCCGACCCCGGGAGTCGTCAGCCGCCTCTTCCGAGCCGGCTACTTCCGTGCCCCCGAAGGTGGACGGGCGGCGAGGCGGGTCCGCGTGGTCCTGGATCCTCGCCTCCTCGGTCGGCGCCCTGGTCGCCGGCTCCGTGGCGTCGGTCTTCGCGGTGCTGGGCGTCGTGACCGCCGTGGAGGCCGCCACCGAGATCATCCGGTCCACTGCCGCGGGCCTTGAGGGCAGGCTCACGGCGGCGGGGGAGCGCCTGGAGTCCCTGCGCGGCAGCTCGCTCGTAGGCCTGATCCTGGCAGTGCTCGCCGCGGTGCTGGTGGCCGTCACCCGCTACGGGGCCAGGACCACAGAACGCCCGCCGGAAAGCGCGGCCTGGCAGCGGGCGGCGGAGATCTGCTCCGGTGTGGCGAAGGGGTTGTGCCGCTTTGCCATCCCGGTCCTGGCGCTGCTGTTCATCGCGGCTCTGGTCGCGCTGAAGGTCGCGGCCAACGCCTGAGCCCGGACGGGTCGGAGAGGCGCCCGGTACCGGGCTGGCCCGGCGCCGGGCGCCCGCACCCGGTGTCCGCGGGGGCGGTTCGGGGTGCCCGTGTGGACGGCTACCCGGTTCTGAGGGGCAAGCGAGCCTGCCCTCGTTCCGGCCCCTACGGCCGTGGTGTGCGGCTACGTCGTCGCGGTGCCATGGAGGTACCGGACTACGGGAGGCGTGGCGACACATGTGGGAAGAAGGCGGTCCAGTTCAGGACGCGGGCCCGCTCACGGCGGCGGCCGCCGGGGGCGAGCCGTGGGTGCGGCGGGCGCTGGCCGCCCGCTGGGGCGGCGCGTGGGCGGAGGCGGGCATCCGGCCGTTGACCGCCGGGGGTGACGCGCCGCTCAGCCACACCGCCGGGCTGTGGCTGGTCACGCACGACAGGCGCGAGTACGTGCTGAAGGTCGGCGTCACCGACGAGGCCGACCGCGAGGACGCCTTCCACCTCGTCAAGGCGGACGTACTCGCGCACTGCCGGAGGTCCGGGGTGCCCGTCGCCACGCCGGTACCGGCGGCGGACGGAGCCGCGCCGGTCCGGTTCGAGGGTCGGCTGTGCGAGTTGACGCCTCGCTACCGCGGCCGGGTCGGCGACCTGGGCGACCGGCGGTGGGCGCAGGCCGCGGTGCGCGGCGGGCTGTCGCTGCGGGCGGCGCTCGACCGGCTGCCCGCCGCGACGGTGGAGGCGTTACGCCCGATGAGGCCGCCGGCCCTGGTCGCGGAGGAGGACTGGAGGGCGGCGCTGGCGGACGCCGAGCGGCGGCTCCTCCCGGAGGCCGAGGCGCGCGGGGACTCCTGGGGCCGTGCGGTGGCCGACGCGTTGCGGCCGGCGGTCGAGGCGGGCGGTCTGCTGCGTGACCCGCTGCTCGGGCCCGACGCGCCCGGCGGGCGCGAGGGCGTGGTGCACGGCGACCTGCACGCCCACCACTTCGTGCTGGAGGAGGCCGGCGGCTGTCGGGCGGGGCCCGAGGCGCCGGGGCTCGTCGCCGTTCTGGACTTCGACAACCTGCAGGTCGCCGACCGCCTGCTGGATCTGGCCTGGCTCGCCGACTGCGCCGGACGTGTGAGCGACGAGGCCGAGCGGCGGCTCGCGGTGGCCGGCTTCCTGACGCGGGCACACGAGGCGGGGCTGCTCGCGCCGGGCGAGGAGCGGCGTCTGATGCCGCTGCTGATGACCCATTCCCTGCCTGTGATCGTCGACATCGCCAAGGACGTCCTCGACCGCGACCTGCTCGACCCGCTGTGGCTGCGGTACCTGGACGTGCTGAGCCCGTCCCGCCGGCTGGCCGTGCACACGCTGCTGACCGGGCGGTGAGCAGCGACCCGACGCGGGCGCCGCTCTCCCGGCGCCCGCCCCCTGGACCTGTCCCGCGACACCGTCGCCGTCCGGCGGCTCCGCCCGCGGCGGCGGCATCCCCTCCCTCACCCTTTGGAGCCCACGTGCCCGTTTCCCCTGACCGTCCCGCCGCCGGCCGATGGCCGGCCGACCTCTCCGCCTACTGCTTCGAGGTCCCCTACTCCGAGTCCTCCCTGCTGTTCGAGTCCGCGAAGGGCGTGCGGCTGCGGGACGCCGGCGGCCGCGAATTCGTCGACGGCATGTCGGGCGTCTTCGTGACCTGCTTCGGCTACGACTGCGAGCCCATCGCGCAGGCCGTCAGCGACCAGGTGCGCGCCCTGCCGTTCAATCCGCCGCTGCACGGCACCAACCGGCCGGCGCTGGAGCTGGCCGCCCGGCTGGTCGATCTGGCCCCGGCGGAGATCACCACCGCCAAGCTGGTCAACGGGGGTTCGGAGGCCGTCGAGGCGGCGGTCCGCCTCTCCCGGCTGTACCACCGGACGCACGGCAACCCCGGCAAGGTGAAGATCCTCAGCCACTACCACGGCTATCACGGCTCCACCTTCGGCTCGCTGTCGCTCACCGGCCGGCCGGACGTCGGGCGCTTCGGTCCGGGCCTGCCGGGCGTCGTCCACTTCTGGCCGCCGGACTGCCTGGAGTCGTTCACCGGGGTGCCGTACGAGGAGTCCGGCCGGCTCGCCGCCGCGCTGGTCGAGCGCGCCATCGAGGCGGAGGGTCCGGACACGGTCGCCGCGCTGGTCGTGGAGCCGGTCATCCACCTGCGGGGCATGGCCGTTCCGCCGGACGACTACCTGCGGGAGCTGCGCGCGGTGTGCGACCGGCACAACGTGCTGCTGGTGTTCGACGAGATCGTGACCGGCTTCGGTCGGACCGGCCGGGCGTTCGCCGCGCAGACCTTCGACGTCACGCCCGACCTGATGTGCGTCGGCAAGGGCATCTCCGGCGGCTACGCACCGCTCGCCGCGGTGCTGACGGGCCGGCACGTGGCGGCGGTACTCGGCGAGGACGGGGGGCCGTACGCGTTCGCGCCCTCCCACACCTACGCGGCGAACCCGATGGCCTCGGCCGCCGGTCTGGCCGCGGTGACGCTGTTCGGCGAGCAGGACTACCCGGCGGTCGTCCGCGGTCTGGCGGCCGGCCTTGAGCCGCGGCTGCGCGCCCTGGTGGGCTCCCGGGGCGCGGTGCGCGCGCTCGGCCTGCTGTACGGGGTCACGCTGCACGGCGACGGCACTCCCGGGCCCCTCGGTGAGCGCGTCGCCCGGGCGTGCCTGGAGCGCGGGCTGATCATCCGGGGCCAGGACGACTGGATCGTGCTGGCTCCCGCGTTCACCACGACGGAGGCCGACCTGGCCGAGTCGCTGCAGATCCTCGGCGACGCGCTGGACGCCGTGCTGGGGGGCGGGCGATGAGCACGCTGCGCACACTCGTCCACGACGAGGCGACCGCCGCGCTGCCCCGGCTGACGCCGGCGGAGGCGGCCGTCGTACGGCGCGAGCTGGCCGAACTCGCCGCCGGTGAGTCGGGCGGTGGGCTCTTCGAGCAGCTGCGGAAGCTCGCGGCGGCCGTCCCGGAGCGGCTCTACGACGACAGCGCGCGGGTGCTGCTCCGGATGCACGAGATCGCCGGCTCGGGGAACCTGCAGAGCAACCTCTCGTCCCTGTCCACGGTGCGGGCCTGCTTCGACCTCGGGCTGGTCGGTGGTGACACGCCGCCGGCGGAGCTTGTGGTGGGGCGCGGCCACATCGCGCCGGCCTTCTACGCCGAGCACTACGTGCGGGGCGCGTTCCCCTTCGCCCCGCTGACGACGCTGCACCGGGGCGGACTGACCGGCGTGGTCCACCGCGATCTCGGGTTCGGGAACACGATGCGGTACAGCCTGGGCGTGGGTGTCCACCAGGCGGTGGGGCTGGCGTGGGAGCTGCGGCGCCGGGGCGACGGCCGCAAGGTGGTCTGCCTGGCCGGTGACGGTGAACTCCAGGAAGGGGCGGCGTTCGAGGCACTGCGCTTCGCCCACGAGGCCGACCTCGACAACCTCGTGCTGGTGGTGGACGCCAACGGCAAGGGCATCGAGCCGTTGGCCAAGCCCGTGAGCCGGGACTACCTCGCGGCCTATCTGGGACAGGTCGTCGAGACCGACGGTACGGACGACAACGCGGTACGGGACTCGCTGGAGGGCCTGCTGGCCGCGCCCGGGCGGGCGGCGCTGGTGTGCCGCACGCTGAAGGGCGCGCACAGCTTCCGTCCCCCGAGCGCGTCCGGTGCCCCGGGGAGGCCCTCGTTCTCCCAGACGACGGGCCCGCTGCTGGCCGACAGGTTGCGGCGTACGAAGCGTCAGGCGGCGGTGTTCACGGCCGACATGGCGGCCCGCTTCGGCTTCAAGGACCACCTCCCTTACGTGAACACCGGGCTGGCCGAGACGTTGAGCGTCGGCCTCACCCTCTCGCTGCCCGACCCGACGCTGAAGGTCGTGGCGACGGACGGCATGTACTACATGGACTCGCTCAGCATGCTCACCGAGGCCACCACCGGCGCCCGCAACCTGCTCGTCCTGGCCGGCAAGAGCTACGGCCAGTGGGGCGGCGCGCACAACGCGGTCAACCTGCTGGGCGGGCTGCTCAACACCCGGGTGTACGAGCCGGTGACGGCCGCGGAGTTCCAGGCGTGCCTGGACCGGCTCGACCGGGAGCCCGGGACGGCGCACGTGGTCAGCGCGGTCGACGCC
The DNA here is from genome assembly GCF_014156695.1 of Streptomyces durbertensis. Lineage (GTDB taxonomy): Bacteria > Actinomycetota > Actinomycetes > Streptomycetales > Streptomycetaceae > Streptomyces > Streptomyces durbertensis. The sequence continues at coordinate 7,811 of NZ_WMLF01000027.1, forward strand.
AGGTTCGAGCCGCCGGGGACGGACTGCTCGGACGACCTGGACGGCGCGGTGTGGGTCACTCCCCCGGCCCCGGGTCGGTCCGGGACCGCCGTCGTGACCTTCGGCTACGCGGGCGTCCTGGTCGCCGAGGCCAACGCCGACCTCGGCGTGCCGCATCTGCACTGTGCCGCGCTCGAACCCGAACTCCCCGCCGAGACCGTGAGGTTGCTCGCCGGCGTCGAACGGCTGCTGACGGTCGAGTACAACGGCGTCCAGGGCGGCTTCGGTGAGCGGCTGCGTGCCCGCCATCTGCTGGACGCCGAGGTGCACGGCGTCCGGGGCGACATCCTCACCTGCGCGCACGCCCAGCAGCTGCGCCGGCACGGCATGGCGCCCGACCAGCTCCGCGCCCTGCTCGGCGCCTCGGCGCCGTCGTTCGCGGAAGGGGCGGCGAAGGGCGAGGAGGTGCGCGGTGCGGCTGCATCTGCATGACTACCGGTCGCCGCACGCCTCGGGCATCGTCGACGGCGCGGTGCTGATGCACCGGGAGGTCGCCGAACTGCTCGACCGCCGGGCGCCCGTCTGCTGGCACGACCTCACCCGCCGCGGTGCCGCCGGTCCGTCGAGCGGGTCCGGCCCGGAGGACGTCGTCTACGCCGGGTCGGGGCCGTACGCCTACCTCTACCACCTGTGGCGGGAGAGGGTCGGCGGTGACTTCCGGATCGTGCGCGAGGCGCACACCGCGCTGTGGTCGGGCTACTGGGCGCAGGAGGAGCTGTGCGCTCCCCTGGTCCGGCCCGGCGATCTGACGCTGTTCCCCACCGACTACACGCGCCGGCTCTTCGACGCCTGGTTCCCCTCGGTGGCGCGTGGCGGGTCGGCGGTGGTGTACCCCATGCTGGACCGCCTCCCGTCCCGTCCGCCGGTGCGACGACCGGGACGCGGCGAGCCGTTGCGCCTGGGCTATCTGGGCGCGCTGTCGCTGGCGAAGAACTTCGACCAGGTCCTGTCCGTCTTCCTCCGCTGCCACCGGGAGTCCGGCGGCCGGGTCACACTCACCTACGCGGGCAAGGCCAACGACCCGCGCTGGGAGCCCGGTCGGGTCTCCCGGGAGCTGCGGGCGCGGGGCGTGCCGGCGGGAGCGGTCGAGGCGCTGGGTGTGCTGCCGCAGGGTCGGCTCGGCGACTTCTTCGCCGGTGTGGACGTGCTGCTGTTCCCGAGCACCGCCTCCCGCGAGACGCTCGGCCGGGTGGTGGTGGAGGCGCTGGCGCACGGCGTGCCGGTGCTCGCCGCCGACATCGGCCCGGCGGTGGAACTCCTCCCCGCCGACAACCTGGTGCCCACCAGCCTGGACCGGCGGCGGACGTTTGCCATGGACCGGGTCGAGCCGCTCGGCCGGGTCGACGAGGACGTGCTGGTGGCCAGGCTGCTCGACCGCGCGTTCGCACCGGCGCGGATGCCCGCCGCCGAGCCGTACCGGGACGACTCGTTCCTGGCGGCCCTGGCCGGCGGGCCGGTGCCCTGGGAGGGCGTGAGCGACCGGATCCTGCCCGGGGCCGTCCGGGTGGACCGGCGGCCGGGGTTCGACGCGGCCGCCGCGCTGGCCGGGGCGGCGGAGCTCTTCGAGCGGTACTTCGTGCGGCGCGACGACGCCGCGCTGCTCGACGCCGTGGACCGGCTCCCGGAGACCGAGGGCACCCGTGAGCGGCTGCGGCGGATCGTCAGCCGCCCCGACCGGGACCTCGCCGACTACCGCGCCTTCCCCCGGCTGCTCGACGCGCTGGTGCTGCCGCCCCTCGGCTACACGCTCGACCCGGCGCAGCCGGAACCCTTCGACCCGTCCCCGGCCACGGGCGGGCGGGTCGCCGCGACCACCGGAGAGGACCTCTCGACAGTATGACAACCACATCCGTGACAGCGGACGCGGCGGGCTCAGCGGCCGCGCCGGCGCAGCAGGTGGCCGTGGTGATCGGCGGCGGACGGGGCATCGGTGCCGCCGTCGTCGAGGCACTCGCGGCCGGCGGACGCCGCGTGGTGGTGACCGACACCGACCACCTCCCCTCCGAGTACAACCACTACCGCTCCCACGACGTCGGCGGCCACACCGAGGCGCTCGCGCTGGCCGAGCGCCTCACCGACTCGGGGCTCGACGTCACCGCGGAGGCCGCCGACGCCGGCGACGAGCGCGAGGTGGCGCGGCTCTACGACCGGATAGCCGCCGGGTACGGCCGGCTGGACGTGGTCGTCAACGCCTTCGGCGTCACCCATGTGCGGCCGGTGGAGGAGATGGAACTGGCCGAGTTCCGCCACGTGGTGCAGGGCAATCTCGACGGGGTGTTCCTCTCCTCCCGGCACGCGCTGCCCCTGCTGCGCGCCACCGGCGGCGGGGCGATCGTCAACTTCTCCTCGGTGTCGGGGCGCAGCGGCTTCGCGAAGGTCGCGCACTACTGTGCGGCGAAGTTCGGGGTGGTGGGGTTCACCGCCGCGCTCGCCCAGGAGGTCGCCCGGGACGGTATCCGGGTCAACGCGGTCTGCCCCGGCATCGTCCGCAGCAACATGTGGCGCTACCTGCTGGAGGAGTTCACGCGCCCCGGGGAGAGCGAGGACGAGTGCTGGGAGCGGATGCGCGGCATGATCCCGCAGCGCGAGTTCCAGACTCCCGAGGACATCGCCCAGCTTGTGGTGTTCCTGGCCGAGGCCAGGAAGGTCACCGGCCAGGCCGTCAGCGTCGACGGAGGAATGACCGCGCCGTGACCAGCTCCGACAGCACGCCCGCCGCTTCGCCGCCGGCGGGCGGCCTGCCCACCCGTCCGGAGCCCTTCGACCTGCGGGGCACCTGGGGTTGGACCGGCGAGCCGGCCGGCTGCGCGCTGACCGACGGTGCACTGGAGATCACCGCGCCCGGGCGCAGCGACCTCTACTCACTGCCGGGCAGCCACGTGGCCGCGAACCTCCCACTGCTCCAGCGCACCGTGGAGGGCGACTTCACGGTCTGGACCCGCGTCACCGTGCGCCAGGGCTCCTCGTTCGCCGACGCGGGCGGCCTCTCCCTGCACGGCGCCGGGCAGTGGCTCAAGGTCTGCGTGGAGCGCGGGCGGGACGGCGGATGGTCGATCGTGACGGTGGTGTCCGCCCCGCACTCCGACGAGGCGGCGGGCCCCGCGCTGGCCACGCCGGCGGCGGACCTGCTGCTCACCCGTCAGGGCAGGCGCTGCGCGGTGCGGATGCGGGCGGACGCCGCCGAGCCGTGGCGGGTGGTGCGGACCTTCCACGGCCCGCCCGAAAGCCGGCTGCGGCTGGGCCTGTTCGCACAGGCCCCGTTCTCGGAGTCGGCCTCGGCGGTGTTCGAGCCGGTACGGCTGGCGGCCACCGCGCTGGCCGACCGCCGGTGAGCGCGCACGCCCGCGCCGCCGCGCTGCCGTCGATCACCGGCTGTCTGGCGCTCTCGCTGCTGCTGGGGGCGGCCACCGCCGTTCCCGGCGCGGCGCTGCCGCTGCTGCGCGCCGCCCACGGCCTGGCCGAGGGGGCGGGCACGGAGGTGGTGCCGCTGTACAACGTGGGCGCGTTGGCGGCGATCGTCGTCTGCGGGCTGGCCCGGCGGCAGCCCGGCGCGGGGGTGTCGCGGCTGCTGCTGGCCGGGTTCGCGGTGGGGGCTGCGGGCATGGCGCTCGCGCCGGCCTGGTGGGTCTTCCTGCTCGGGGCGCTGGTCGCCGGCGTCGGGTTCGGCGGGCTGGTCCTCGTGCTCAACACGGCGCTGTGCCGGTTGCCCGGGCGGAGGCCCACCGTGATGCTCGGCCTGCTGCACGCCGCGTTCGGCGCGGGCGCGGTGGCGGGGCCGCTCACCGCCGGGGCGGTGGACGGCGTGACGGTGCCGCTGCTTGTCGTCGCGGGCGGGGCGGCGCTGACCGCCCGATCGCTGTCCCTGGTGAGCGGCGTGCCGGCCCGGTCCGGCGCGGCGCGTCGTTCCCCGGGGGGCGGGACGGACCGGCGGCTGCTGGTCGCGCTCGTCGCGCTGGCGTTCTGCTACGCCGGGCTGGAGGCCGGGATCGGCGCGCTGATGTCGACCCATCTGGAGGCCCTGGGCCGGAGCGCGCAGAGCGCGGCGCAGCTCACCGCGCTGTTCTGGGCGGGCCTGACGGTGGGCCGCCTGGTGCTTCCGGTGGTGACGCGCGGGCTGCCCGAACCGGCGGTGGTGGTCGGCTCGTTGGCCGCGGCCGCCGTGGCTCTCGGGCTCACCTTCTCCGCCGGCCCGGCACCCGTCGGCTACCTGTGCGCCGGGCTGGCCATGTCGGCCGTGTTCCCGCTGGTGATGGCGGCCGCCGACCGACTGTCACACGGGGCCGAGAACAGCCCGGGCGCGCTGCTGCTGGTGGCCAACCTGGTCGGAAGCGCCGCCGTGCCACCGCTGCTGGCGCTCGCCGCGGAGCCGGCGCGGCCCTCGTCCTTCCCCTCCGCGCTCCTCGTCCTGACCCTGCTGGCCGCGTCGGCGGCGCTCGCCGCCGCACGACGGGCCTCCCGGCCCGTTGCGGCACGGCCCGCTCCACAGAACCTCGCACAACCGACAGAAGGCAGTCTTCGACATGACCTCTCCACAGCCGTTGACCGATCTCATGTGGGCGCACTGGAAGACCCGCACCCTGCTGGCCGGGATTGAACTCGGTCTGTTCGCGGAGCTGGCGAAGGGCCCGCTCAGCGCGCCGGAGGTCCGGGACCGGCTCGACCTGCACCCCCGTCCCCTGACCGACTTCCTCGACGCGCTGGTGGCGCTCGGGCTGCTTCGCCGCCACCGGGACCGGTACGGATGCGGTCCGGAGGCGGCGGAGTACCTCGATCCGGGGCGGCCCGAGACCTATCTGGGCGACAGCTTTGTCACCCAGTGCGCGGGCATGGCCGACGACCTCACCGCGGTGCTGCGTACCGGTGAGGCGCTGCGGGGCGCCCGGGACGGCCGGGACTTCTACGCCGCCGTCTACCACGACGCGTCGTCCGTCCGGGCGTTCCAACGGGACATGACCGCCCTCAGCATGGGTTCGGCGCGCGCCATCGCGGAGAAGTTCCCGTGGCACGAGCACCGCTCGCTGGTGGACGTGGGCTGCGCGGAGGGCGCGCTGGCGGCCCGGGTGCTGCTGCGGCACCCGCACCTGACGGCGGTCGGGTTCGACCTGCCCGCCGCGCGGGCGGGCTTCGAGTTGTACACCTCCCGACTCGGCGTCGCCGACCGGACGCGCTTCGCCGCCGGGGACTTCTTCGAGGACGACCTGCCCTCCGCCGACGTCCTGGTGTTCGGCCACATCCTGCACAACTGGTCGGAGCCCCGGCGGGTCGAACTGCTGCGGAAGGCCCACGCGGCGCTTCCCCCCGGCGGCCGGGTGCTGGTCTACGAGACGCTCATCGACGACGAGCGGCGCCGCAACGCCGTCGGCATGATCCTCAGCCTGATCATGCACGTGGAGGTTCCCGGCGGCTCCGACTACACCGGCGCGGAGTGCGAGGCGTGGCTGCGCCAGGCGGGCTTCGACAAGATCCACGTCGAGCATCTGGACGGTCCGGAGTCGATGGTCGTCGGCGTGAAGAGCGCGACGTGACGGCCGTGGAAGGCCAGGAGGCAGCGCCCCCGGCGGACGGTGGGGCGGCGGCGGACACGGTGATGTTCTGGAACCTCTTCGAGGCCGGGATCGAACGGGTCTCCGGCGACGACAGGCGCTGGCGGGCGCAGGTCGAGGTGGTCCGCCGGCAGCGGCCGCGGGTGCTGATGACCACCGAGGGATGGGGCTGGCACCTGAACGACCGCGAGTTCTTCGAGGAGGCCAGAAGCGCCTTCGACATGGACGGCGAGCTGTTCGTCTCCAAGACCGGCTGCCATCAGGCGGTCTTCTGGCAGCGGGACGTGAGCGCCGTCGAGTTCGAGCACGTCCCCCACACGCTGGCCGACTGGCACGGCCACGGCGCCGTCGTCCTGCGGCTGCCGGGCTGGAGCACACCGCTGCGCTTCGTGGTGGCCCATCTGGACCCGTTCAGCCCGGCGACGCGGCGGGTGGAGGCCGACCGGCTGCGTCGCTACGCCGATCTCCGCAGGTACCCGACGGTGGTGGCGATGGACGCGAACACCGTGCCGCCGGGCGACCCGGAGCCCGACCTGTCGCTGGTGCCCCGCCACCGGCGGGAGGACCACCTCATGCCCGGCGGCGACACCGTCGACCGGGTGCCGCTGCGCCGGCTCACCGGCGAGGAGGGCGACCCGCTGTTCGTCGACGCGGGCGCCCACCTCGGCGACCGGCGGCCGACGTTCGGCTTCCATCCTCCGGCCGAGGCGCCGCGGCGCATCGACGTCTTCCTGCTGACCGTGGACCTCGTCGACGTGCTGGATTCCTACCGGGTGGTCACCGATCCCCGACTGGAGCCGGACACGGACCGCCTCGCGCCGTCCGACCACCGTCCGATCACGATCGGCCTGCGCCGCCGATGAGCGTCCACCGACCAACCGACCCCGAAAGCAGCGTGATGATTCCCGAGCGGCTGAGGTCCGCGATGGCCTCGGGTGAGCCCTACCCCGGCTTCGACCCCGCGTTGATGCCCCGACGGCGGCGGTGCATGGAGCTGCTGGACCGCTTCAACGCCACGGCGCTCCCCGACTTCCCGGCGCGTGAGGAGATCCTGCGGGAACTGCTCGGCTCGGTGGGGTCGGGCGGCTGGGTGATGCCCCGGTTCTCCTGCGAGTTCGGCTCGCAGATCGTGCTGGGCGACCGTGTCCGGATCAACTTCGACTCGACGCTGCTGGACTGCGCGCCCATCGTCGTCGGGGACGACGTGATGATGGGCCCCGGCTGCCGGCTCTTCACCGGCGACCACGACCTGGACCCGGCGCGTCGGCGCGAGGGGTGGGAGCGTGCCGCGCCCATCACCCTCGGCCCGGACGTCTGGCTCGGCGGCGGCACCACCGTGCTGCCCGGGGTGACCGTCGGGAACGGGACGGTCGTCGGCGCGGGCAGTGTGGTCACCGGGGACCTGCCCGCCGGCGTGCTGGCCGTCGGCAATCCGGCGCGGATCGTGAGGGAGCTGTGAGCCGCCGCCCCACGGCCGCCGGGCCGCCGCATCCCGCCGTGCCGCCGGTGCCGCCGGACCTGGAAGCCGTCGTCTTCGACCATGACGGTGTCCTCGTCGACTCCGTCCGGGGCGACCTCCTCGCCTGCTCGGCGCTCTTCCGCGACTTCGGGGCGCGGCTGCCGGGCGACCTGTGGGCGACGGAGGTGTGCGGCAGGCCCGACGGCTATCCCGGGCTGTTCCGGACGCTGCGCGCCGCCAGCGGCACCGACGCCGACGACGCCGACCTGTGGCGCCGGCTGGAGGCCCACTGGGAGCGGTACCTCACCGCGCGGCACGTGGTCCTGCGGCCGGGGGTACGGGAACTGCTCGGTGCTCTCCGGACGGCCGGGTACCCCCTGGCCGTGGCGTCCGCGGCCGACGCGGACTGGGTGGGCCGCTGGCTCGGCCACTACGACCTGGCCGGGAGCTTCGACGTCGTCGTGACCGGTGAGCAGGTGGCCCGGCGCAAGCCCGACCCGGCGGTCTACCTGGAGGCGGCGAGCAGGCTGGGCGTGCCGCCCGAGCGGTGTGTGGTGTTCGAGGACTCGGTGACCGGGGTGGCCGCCGCCCGGGCCGCCGGGATGACGGTGCTCGCGGTCCCCACCGAGGCCACCCGGGTCTGCGACTACTCCGCCGCCCACCACGTACTGCCCGACCTGCGGGCCGTGGAGCCGTCCTGGTTCCCGCCCGCCCGTCCGACCACCCGCCGGGCGGTGGCGTCCCGACGCCGCCCGGCCGCGACCGACAGGAGCCTGTGACGTGGCGACCCCTTGCACGCCGGGTGCCGCGACCGTCCGCCGGGACACCTCCCGGGCGTGGTGGCGGGACGCGGTGGTCTACCAGGTGTATCCCCGTAGTTTCGCCGACGGCAACGGGGACGGCGTCGGTGATCTCGCCGGCGTCCGGTCCCGCCTCCCGTATCTCGTGCGACTGGGCGTCGACGCGCTGTGGTTCACGCCGTGGTACGCGTCGCCGCTGCGCGACGGCGGGTACGACGTGGCCGACTACCGGGCCGTCCACCCGTTGTTCGGCACGCTGGCGGAGGCGGAGGAGCTGATCGCGGAGGCCGCGCGCCTGGGCCTGCGCACGATCGTCGACGTCGTTCCCAACCACGTCTCCCGGGACCACCGCTGGTTCCGGGAGGCGGTCGCGGCCGGCCCCGGCGGCCGTGCCCGCGCACGGTTCCACTTCCGGCCGGGTCTCGGTCCGGACGGCGAGCACCCGCCCAACGACTGGCAGTCGGAGTTCGGCGGCCCCGCCTGGACCCGGCTGGCCGACCCGGACGGCACACCCGAGGAGTGGTACCTGCACCTCTTCTCCCCCGACCAGCCCGACCTCGACTGGTCGCACCCCGACGTCCGGGCCGAGCACGAGGACGTGCTGCGCTTCTGGTTCGACCGGGGCGTGGCAGGCGTGCGGGTGGACTCGGCGACGCTGCTGGTCAAGGACCCCGAGCTGGCCCCCGTCTCGGCGGGCACCGACCCGCATCCGTACCACGACCGCGAGGAGGTCCACGCGATCTACCGCTCCTGGCGCGCGCTGGCCGACTCCCGCGAGGAGCCGCGGATGCTGGTGGGTGAGATGTGGCTGGACGATCCCGACCGGCTGGCCCGCTACCTGCGCCCCGACGAACTCCACACCGCCTTCAACCTGGCCTATCTCGGCGCTCCCTGGGACGCGGCCGCACTGCGGTCCTGTGTGGACGCCACCTGCCGGGCCCACGCGGCCGTCGGCGCGCCGCCCACCTGGGTACTGGGCAACCACGACACCACCCGGGTGGCCACCCGTTACGGACGCGCCGACACCTCCTTCGACTTCACCACCACGGCCCGCGGTGTGCCCGCCGACCTGGTGCTCGGGACCCGACGGGCGCGGGCCGCCGCCCTGCTGACGTTGGCGCTTCCCGGCTCGGTGTACCTCTACCAGGGTGAGGAGTTGGGGCTTCCCGAGGTCGAGGACCTGCCCCCGGACCGGCGGCACGACCCGATGCGGCTGGGTACCGACGGCGACGGCCCGGGGCGGGACGGCTGCCGGGTGCCGCTGCCCTGGAGCGGTGCCGCCCCGCCGTACGGGTTCTGCGAGGACGGCGTCGAACCGTGGCTGCCCCAACCCGGCGACTGGGCGCGGCTGAGCGTCTCGGCGCAGGACGGGGTCGCCGGATCGACCCTGGAGCTGTACCGGGCGGCGCTGCGGCTGCGGCGCGCGTTCCGCCCGCCGCGGGGGGCGGAGCAGCCGGCTCCCCACTGGCTGCCCGCGCCGCCGGACGTGCTCGCGTTCCGGCACGGCGGACTGGAGTGCCGGGCGAACCTCGGTCCGAGACCGGTGGAACTGGGCGCGGACCGCCAGGTACTGCTGGCGAGCGCCCCGGTGGAGGACGGCGTGCTCCCGCCGGACACGTCCGTGTGGCTCCGGGCGGCGGACGGCCCGGCCGTCGCTTCCTCCCCCACCGACACGCCCGGCGCGGGAGGGCGGTCCGATGCGTAGCGTGGTGGTGGTCGGCGCCGGCCTCATCGGCACCTCGGTCGCCCTGGACCTCACGGCCCGGGGTGTCACCACCCATCTGCTCGACCGTGATCCGGGAGTGGCGAGGGCGGCCGCCGCACGCGGCGCGGGCCTGACCGGTCCGCCGCCACGGCCGGCGGACCTGGCCGTGCTCGCCGTTCCGCCCGGCCAGGTCGCCCGGGTCCTGGCCGCCGTGCAGCGTGAGGGACTGGCCCGTGCCTACACGGATGTCGCGAGTGTGAAGGAGGTGCCGCTCACGCACGCGGCGGCGGCCGGATGCGACCTGTCCCGCTTTGTCGGCGGTCATCCGATGGCCGGGCGTGAGACGTCCGGCCCGGCGGGCGCCCGCCGGGACCTCTTCCACGGGCGGCCGTGGGTGCTGACGCCCTCCGCCCGCTCGGGCGGGGAGGCGCTGGACACGGTGCTGGAGCTGGTCGCCCTGTGCGGCGCGCGTCCCGTGGTGATGGGCCACCGCGAGCACGACCGGGCCGTGGCGCTCACCTCGCACACACCCCACCTGGTCGCGAGCCTGCTGGCCGGCACACTGCTGCGCGGCGCGAGCGGCGAACTGCGCCTCGCCGGGCAGGGGTTGCGCGACACGACCCGGGTGGCGGCCGGTGACCCCGGGCTGTGGACCGACATCCTCAGCGGCAACGCCGAAGCGGTGCTCGCGGTGCTGGACGCCCTGCAGGGCGACCTGTCCCTGGCCCGCGAGGCGCTGCACGACCTGGCCCACGGATGCCCGGACGCGCGCCCGGACGCGGCGGCCCGGCTGCACGCCGTCCTGGAGCGGGGGGCGCGTGGCCGTGCCCGCGTGCCGGCGCCCGGCACCGGCCCGCGCCCGGCGCAGGGCGCGCCGGGCGCGGGCGGCGCGTCACAGATGGCCCTCCCGCAGGGCGTACGCGACGGCGTGCGCCCGGTTGCGTAGCCGCAGGCGCGTCATCATGCCGTGCAGCACGCTCTTCACGGTCCGTTCCGAGTAGGCCAGCCGCTCGGCGATCTCCCGGGTCTCCATGCCGTTGGCGACCAGCCGGAGCACGTCCAGCTCGCGCGCGGTGAGGCCGTCCGCCGGCCGCGTGCCGGACTCCTCCACCGTGGAGCGGTACAGGCGCCGGGTCTCGGCGAGCAGCCGGGCGAGCAGGTCCGCCGGTACCAGGCTCTCCCCTCTGGCGGCGGTGTGGACGGCGCTGACCAGGCGCCCCGGCGTGGCCTGCTGCCGCCAGACCACCACCCGCACCCCGGAGTCGATGACCCGCATCATCTCGGCCTCCCGCAGCCGGTCGGAGACGAGCACGACCCGGCGCCGGGGATCGCGTGCCAGCGACCTCAGCCGCTTCTCCGTGCCGTCCGAGAGCCGGTCGGTGAGGACCATGGCGACCTCGTCACCGGCCGGGGCCGCCTCCTCGCGGCCCTCGTCCAACAGTTCGACCGTGGGATCGCAGCGCAGACTGCTCACCACGCCGGCCTGGGTGAGCGGATCCGCCGAGTGGATGGAAACGGGTACACGCGTACGCGATGCGTTCATGGTTCTCCGTGGTGTTCCCGGGCAGGTGGTCGCTCGTCCGCACGGTCCCGCGCCGGGCGGCGAGGCACGCGGGGCCGCCCGTCTCCCCCGGGGCGCCGCGCACCCCTCCACGACAGCAGGCGGCGGAGTGGGAGGACAACCGAAGAAAAGACCCGGCGCGCAATCCTTCGGTGGCCTGAGCCCGTTCCTTCGGTTGCGGGTGTTCTGGCCCTTCGGTGCGGGTGCGGGCACCGGCGGGTCAGCCCCCCGAGGCGTTCGCACGTTTCCGCTAGCATCGAACGCGTGGCTCCAACTCTCCTGTGTGACCTGGGACTTGTCGTCGACGGACCGATACCCGCCGGACTCGGGAGGAGAGCGTGAGTCCGCGGTCGGGGACGGGAGCCGCGGCACCGGCACGCCCCGGCGACGGGAGGGGCGGCGGCGCGGGCGACGCGAGCACCGCCGAGGGTGACGGCTGCCTCCTTCTCCGCGCGGAGGAGTCGCGGCTGCTGCGGGCCTGGACGAGTCCGTGCGAGGCCGGGGCCTCGGTGCTGCTGCGCGGCACCAGCGGTACGGGCAAGTCCACGCTGCTGCGGACCTACGTGGCGGGTGCCCGGCGCGCGGGCGATCCGGTCTTCCTCGTCTGCGCGGACCCCCCGGACGCCACCCGTGAGTACGGCGTCGTCGAGCAGCTGCTCGCCCGGCTGGAACAGCCCCCGGGTGAGCCGCCGCCCATGGCTGCCCGGGTCGCCGCGCTGCGCGAGGTACGCGCGGCGTTCACCCGTCTCGTTCGGGAAGACGGCGACCTTCCGACGGCGACGACCGACGCCTACCGCGCCCTGTGCGGACTGCTCACCCGTCTCGCCCGCGCGCGCGGACGACGGCTGGTCATCGCGGTGGACGACCTGCACTGGGCGGACGCCTCCTCGCTCCGCTTCCTCCGTTACCTGCTACGCCGGCTGGACCGGATACCGGCCGCGGTCGTGGCGACCCTCGGCGACGCGGAACCGAGCGTCGACGAGCGCCGGGCCGGCTTCCTCTTCCCGCTCTTCCTACGGCAGTTGACGCTGCGTCCGGTGACCGAGCAGGAGGTGGCGGAGCTGGCGGAGCTGGTGGTGGGCGCCCCGGTGGACGAGGTCTTCGTACGCGCCTGCCACTCCGTCACCGGCGGAAACCCCTACCTGCTGCACGCGGTCCTGCGGTCGCTGGCCGGCGTCGGGCTGGCGCCGGACGCCCGGACGGCCGCCGAGATCACCCGGCACCTGCCGGACGAGGTGTCCCGGGCGGTGCGGGCCCGGATCCGGCACGCGGGGCCGGACGCCCTGGCACTCGCGCACGGCCTCGCGGTGCTCTCCGGAACGCCGGCCGTCCCGGTGCTCGCCGAGACGGCAGGGCTGAGCGAGCCGGCCGCCGAGGACGCGTCGCACCTGCTGGAAGGACTGGGTCTCATCCGCCGGTTGAAGGGGACACGCGTCGCCTTCAGCTGTCCCGCCTTCGAGGCCGCCGTCCACGACGGCATGCTGCCCAGTGCCCGCAACGACCTGCACGCGCGTGCCGCCGAGGTGCTGCGCGGGCGCGGCGCGGCCTGGGACGCCGTCGTCCGGCACCTGCTCCACACGCCGTCCGGGACGCCGTGGCTGGTCGACGCGCTGCGCCGCGCGGCGCTGGAGGCGGCGGGCCGCGGCGACGCCGAGCAGGCCTCGCGGTGCCTGCGCCGCGTGCTGTTCGAGGACCTGTCCGAACAGGTGCGGGCGGCCGTGCTTGTCGAGTTGGGCACCGCCGAACTCGACAGGTCGGTGCCGGAGGCCTCCCTCACCCTGCGACGCGCCTTCGACCTCGCGCGCACCCACGACCAGCGGGCGGCGGCCGCACGGGTGCTGTCCGTCGCGCTGTGCGCGCTCGACCGGCACGACGAGGCGGCCGGACTCCTCGCCGACGTCCTCGATCACCGTCCGGCCGGGGCACGGCGGGACCCCGAGCTCGAACTCGGGCTGTGCTACGCGCGGTGGTGCGCCGAGGGCCTTTCCTCCCGGGTGCTGCGCGGCCTGGCCCGGGTCGAACGGGCGGCCCGGCGGGAGCCGTCCGCACCGCGCCCGCTCACCGCGCTGAGGGCGACGCTCTCGGCCGTCCCGTCCGAGGCGGTCACCGGTCCGGCGCCGCGTCGCGACGTGCGGCCCGGGGTGTCCTGGACCCGGGTGCTGTGCCGGGCGGCGGCGCTGCTGGCCGCGCCCGCCACGGTCCACCTGCCGGACGACGTCGCCCCGCCGACCGACCTCGCGGTCCGCACGCGCGCGTCGCTGGGCGGCAGGTCGCTCGACGCGGCGCTGCTGGCCGCCCGCGCCGTCGCCCACCTCGCCCGTGGGCGGCTCGCCGAGGCGGACGCCGACGCCGGGGCCGCGCTGGCGGAGTTCACCGCGCTCGAGGTCGGCGCGCAGCACGGCTGGCCCACGGTGGCGGTCTCGGTCACGGTCGAGGTGTCCCTGGCGCGCGGACGTCTGGAGGAGGCCGAACGCCTGCTGGTCGCACACCGGTTGACCGGCGGCCTCGGAGTGACCGGGCTGACCGACCGGCTGCTGCTCGCCCGCGGCCGGCTGAACCTCGCGGCCGGGCGGGCCCGGGAGGCGCTGGCGGACTTCCTCGCGGTGGGTGAGCGCGAGGGCGGCCCGAACAGGCCGGCCGCCCACCGACCCGCCTGGCCGTCGTCCCCCTGGCGTGCGGACGCCGCACTCGCCCACCTCGCTCTCGACGACACCCGCGCCGCCGCCGCGCTGGTCACCGCGGAGATCGAACAGACGTCCGGTGCTCCGGACGCGGTCCGGAAGGGTCTGGCGCTGCGCGCTCGCGGCCTGGTGTTCGGGGGCGCCCGCGGGCTGGCCTCCCTGCGGCAGGCGTGTGAGCTGCTGGTGACCACGCCGGCCCGGCTCGAGGAGGCGAGGGCACTGGCCGACCTGGGCGCGGCCGAACGCCTCCTCGGCGACCACAGGGCGGCCGGAGCCGCGCTGCGGCGTGCGGCGACGCTCGCCGAGTCCTGCGGTGCGACACCGCTCGTCGACCGCTGCCTCGACGAGTTGCGGGCGGCCGGGCACCGGCCGCGCTCCCGCACCTTCGCGGGGGTGGCCGCGCTGACGCCGGCCGAGCGCCGGGTCGCCGAACTCGCCGCCCGCGGCCTGACCAACCGCCAGCTCGCCGCGTACCTGCACGTCGGACGCCGCACCGTCGAGCTCCATCTCTCCGCCGTCTACGACAAGTTGGGCATCCCGGGGCGTTCCGGACTGGCGACCGCCCTCGCCGAGCCCACGTTGGGAGCGTTTTCAGCCGTTGTCACCGGCCACTCCGGGGAACGGCCGGATCCGGCGACATAATCACCGCAGGAAGCGCGCGGCACCGCCCCGCCCACGCCACGCGTCCGGGGGAGACCACACGGGGCCGACCAGGAAGGCAGCCGCATGTCCTGCGCACCGAGGCCCCCGGTGGACAACCGCCGGCCGCCCTCCGCGGACGCACTCACCGGGGGCGGGCTGTGATGCTCGGACGTGACGAGGAGCTCGCCCGACTGCGCGCGGTGCTCGGCGGGCGCGCGGGGACCCGCTCGGCGGTGCTCCTCCAGGGAGGCTACGGCAGCGGCAAGAGCGCGCTGCTGCGTGCGCTCCGCGCGGAGGAACTGGCCGCCGGACGGGCGGTGTTGTCGGCGACCGCCGAACCGCTGGAGAGCACCGTCGAGTTCGCCGTCGCCCGGCAGCTGTTCGACGACGTGCACGCGGGCGAGCGCGGCACGCCCCCGGTGCCGCGACCGTTGACGGGCCCCGGCGCGACGGCGGAGGCCGCCGGGGAGGCGCTGTACGCGGCGGTGGCGGCGCACGCCGCCCACCGGCCGGTGCTGGTCGCGGTGGACGACCTCCAGCACGCGGACGCCGCCTCACTGCGCTGGCTGGGATACCTGATCCGGCGGGCCGACGACCTGCCGCTCACCGTGCTGGCGACGCTCGGTCCGGGAGAGCCGGGAGAGGGAGCGCACGAGGACGAACTGGCCGACCTGTTGCGGCTGCTGCCACGACAGCAGCACCTGCTGCCGCTCGACGAGGACACCGTCCACCGGCTTGCCGTCCACGCCCTCGGCGAACGGGCGGACCGGGCCGTGGCAGCGGCGTGCCGCACCGCCACGGCCGGCAATCCCTTGCTCCTGCAGGCGCTGCTGAGGACCCTGGCCACCTCGCCAGGACGTCCCGGCGAGGAAGGCTGGGAGGAGGCGACGGCAGGGACCGTGCACGAGATCCGCCCGGCGGTGCGGGCACTGCTCGGCGACCTCGGCGCGGAGGCCGAGGCCACCGCGACCACCCTCGCGGTCCTGGGCGGGGCGCAGAGCGTGGAACTGGTCTCCCAGACGGCGGGGCTGTCGGCACCGGTCACCCAGGACACACTCCACCGGCTCACCCGGCTGGGGCTTGTCGTCGTGACGGGCGCCGGGCTCGTCCGGGCCGCGTGTCCGCTTCTCGAAGCGGCGGAGGCCGCCTGTGTGGCCCCCAGCCGGCGCCGGGAACTGCACGGGAGGGCGGCGGACCTCCTACGGGGGTGGGCCGCGCCCTGCGAGCAGATCGCCGCGCACCTCGTCCGCTGCGACTCCGGCCGCCCGTGGGCCGACGCCGTGCTGCGCGACGCCGCCGCCCTGGCGGCCGGGCGGGGCGATCCGGCGCGCGCCGCCGCCTATCTGCGCCGCACCCGCTCGGGCACTCGCCCTGCGGCCCTTCCGCCTGAACGCGACAGCGCCCCGCCGCGCG
>NZ_WMLF01000270.1 GCF_014156695.1 Streptomyces durbertensis
GTCAGTGTGTATAAGAGACAGCCTCCACAGCGCACCCCGAAGGGGGTGTCGCGGCCTCCCTGAACCGGCACCGGAAGGGACTCCACATGCACCCCAACCACGCCCCCGGCACGCCCAATCGCCGGGCCATGGAAGTCCACCGACCCACCCCGCTCACGCACCCTGGTGCCCTCCCGACGCCGGCCGTGCCGGTCCAGCCGGGCACCCTGCCGACCGTGGCGAGCATCGTCCTCCCCGACGGCCGCATCGTCACCGGCTACGCCATCGAACCCGCCCACCCCGAACCGGTCGCCGCCAAGCC
Organism: Streptomyces durbertensis; assembly: GCF_014156695.1. Taxonomy (GTDB): domain Bacteria; phylum Actinomycetota; class Actinomycetes; order Streptomycetales; family Streptomycetaceae; genus Streptomyces; species Streptomyces durbertensis. Next base: position 302 of record NZ_WMLF01000270.1, read on the forward strand.
GGCCGTGTCCCGCACGGCGGTGAACGTCGCGCTCGGGGGCGTCGGGTTCCTCGCGGTGTGCGGCGGGCTGCTGATGCTGACCGCGTTCATCACGGCGTTGACCGCGCTCATCACCCAACTGATCGTCCTGGCCGCCGTGATCTTCGGTGGCTGGATCGCCGTTCAGCTCTTCAGCATGAGCGGCCCTCGCGATGCCGGCACCACGGTGAACATCCGCCGGGCCACGTTCAAGCGCAACCACTTCCACGGCTAGCCACGCCAAGAGCGGCCCCTCTCACGCCAATGACCGGGGCCGCTCTCGTCCACCTGCCAACTTGACTGACCTGTGGAGGTCTCCCAGCATGACGCAACCGACCATCATCCGGCGAGCCCCGAGCCCGCCGCTCCGCTTGCTGGCGTTGTGCGCCGGCTACGGCGGACTCGAAGCGGCGATCCGCGCCGGCACCGGCGGCCAGGTCACCGCCTACGCCGAGTCCGACCCGTTCGCCGCGGCGGTGTTCGCCGCGCACCACCCCGAGGTGCCCAACCTCGGGGACATCACCGCCGTCGACTGGCACCACGTCCGCGACCAGTACGCCCCGGACGTGATCGGCGCCGGTTTCCCCTGCCGCAACATCTCCAACGCTGGACGAAGGGACGGAATCAATGGGCAGTGGTCGCGGGTCTGGAAGAACGTCGCTGAGGCTGTGGGCGTCATTCGACCGCGCTACGTCTTCCTGGAGAACGTGGCGGCGCTCCGCTCGCGGGGGCTGGACGTCGTCGCCGCGGACCTGGCCGCGCTCGGGTATGACGCGCGGTGGACATGTCTACGAGCTGGTGACCCCGAAGTCGGCGCCCCGCACCCGCGCGACCGGTGGTTCGCAGTTGCCCATCCCGCTGATGCCGACCCCCACCACCTCGGACGGCACTGGCGGCCCCGGCCTCAGCCCCAAACGCAAGGGCGGGATGAACCTGCGCACCGCCGTCACCAAGCTCCCCCCACCCCCTCCGGGGACGTGAGGCTGCTGCCGACGCCGGCCGCACGGGACTGGAAGTCCGGCGCCTCCAACCTCCTGGGCCGCAACGCCCGCCCCCTCAACGAGGTAGTCGTCAACCTCCTGCCCACCCCGAAAGCGTCCGACGGGCCGCACGGCGGACCCAACCAGCGCGACGCCTCCGGCCGGTACTACCTGCCCGGCCAGGCCGTGCGACTCGACGAACGATGGGTCGCGGTCGACGGCACCGACTACGGCCCCGCCATCCGCCGCTGGGAACACATCACCGGACGCCCCGCGCCCTGCCCCACCGAACCCGGCACCCGCGGCAACCGCCGCCTGTCACCCGCCTTCGCCGAATGGCTCATGGGCCTCCCCACCGGATGGGTCACCAACGTCGCCGACATCCCCCGCAAAGAACAACTCAAGATCCTCGGCAACGGCGTAGTCCCCCAACAAGCCCACTACGCCTACACCCACCTACTCAGCGCCACCACCACCGCAACCACCCGTGAGGTAGCGGCATGACCCAGACCCTCAACCCGCTGCGCACCGCGCTGAGCCTCGCGGCGGCCGGCGTACCCGTCCTGCCCCTGCGCCGGGGCAAGGTCCCGTTCGGCAACTGCCGCACCTGCACCGGCAACGCGTGCGGCGGCCGGCCGAACATGAAGACCCCGGGCCCGTGCCGCTGCCCGCGCGTCTGCCACGCGTGGGCCGCCGCCACCACCGAGCCGACCGTCATCGCCTCACCCGCGTGGTCCGCCGCGTGGCGGGAGGCGGTGTGTGTCGGCTACCACCCCGGCGGCGCCGGGCTGACCGTCGTCGACCTCGACACCGCGACAGCCCTCGTATGGGCCCGGGAGAACCTGCCGCCCACGCAAACCGTGCCGACGACGCGCGGTGAGCACTGGATCTACCAAGGCACCATGCGCTCGGTGAACGCCGTCCGCCCCGGCGTCGACATCAAGTCGACCATGGCCTACGCGCGCTGGCTCGGCGCCGGCAGCGGCGCTGTGGCTGACCTGCCCGACGCCGTGCGCGCGCTGGCCGCGAAGAACGCCCCCACGGTTCGGCCGGCAACGTCGGCTGCCGCGCCGGCGGGTGGTGTGGAGTGTCGTCACCGCTCACCCGTCTTCCTGGAACGGGGCATCGCCATGGCCGAGCAGCGCATCACCGAGGCGCGCAGCGCGATCCACGCCTGCGTCTACCGGACCTTCCTCGCCGTGCTCTCCACCCACGGCCGGTGCGGCTGCCTGACCGACGCGCACGTGGCGCGACTGTTCGCCGCCGCGCAGACCAAGGGCGAAACCGTCCGGCACTGCACCGACGCGTGGACCAACGCCCGCACGCGACTGGGGTTGTGACCATGGCTGACGACGAGAAGAACCCGGCGCGCGAGGTCATCACCGACTACGCGCAGGCCAACTTCCGGTACTTCCGCACCGCCGACGGCACCGTCTACGCGCAGAAGAACGGGCACCCCGTCGCCCGGCCGATCCGGTCACAGGGCACCACTGGAAGCCACCGCCAGGAACTCATGGTCGGGCTCTACCGCGACGGGGTCGGCGTGTTCAACGGCACCGCGCTCAAGGAGGCGTTGGACCTGATCGAAGCACTCGCACTCACCGAGGACGTCCAGCCCGTTCACATCCGCGTGGCGCCCGGGTTCGACGGGGCGACGTGGCTGGACCTCGGGCGGGACGACGGGCGGTCGGTCCGCATCCACCCCACCGGCTGGGAGATCACCATCCCGGACCCGCGTGAGGTGTGCTGGCGCCGCACCCAGCTCACCGGCGAACTGCCACTGCCCGCGAAGGACACCGACGGCAAGGGCATCGACTTGCTGCTCGGGCTGTGCAACTTCGCCACCGCCGAGACGGAATGCCTGGCCCTCGCCTGGCTGATCGGCTGTCTCGGGCCGTCCGTGCCCGTCCCCGCCCCGTTCCTCACCGGCCCCCAAGGCGCGGGTAAGTCGACGGGGGGCCGGATGCTCGTGCGGATCGTCGAGGGCATGAGCGGCGACCTGCGCCGGGCCCCGAAGGACGAGGAGAACCTGATCGCGGCCGTGGCGGCCGGCTGGGTCACCGCGCTCGACAACCTCTCTCACATGACCCCCGACCTCTCCGACGCCATGTGCTGCATCGTCACCGGCGCCGAGAACGTCAAACGCGCCCTGTTCACCGACGGCGACGTGTTCCGCGCACGCTACCGCCGCCCACTCCTGCTGACCGGCATCGACGTCGGAGTCATCCGCCCCGACCTCGCCGAACGACTCCTCCCCCTGCGGCTCGAACGCCCCCGCGTCCGCCGCACAGAAGCAGAACTGTGGAACGAGTACGCCGAGGCTCTACCGGTCATCCTCGGGTCCCTGCTCGACCTCACGGTCAAGGTCCGCGCGGTGGAGGCGGAGACACCGACCGACCTGCGCATGGCGGACTTCGCGCACCTGTGCGCGCAACTCGACGCAGCGACGGGATTCGGAGCGCTCGCCGCATACCGGGCCAGCCTGGACGACCTGAACGACGACGTGATCGAGGGCGACCTGTTGGCCCAGACCGTCCTCAGGCACGCCGCGGACATCGAACCGGGCACAGGGCAGCGGATGACGTCCACCGAGTGGCTGCACTGCCTCAGCCGCCTCTACAGCGGCGAGGACTTCCGTCCCCTGCCCAAGGGGTGGCCCACCACGGGAAAGGTCCTCTCCGACCGGCTCAAGCGCCTCCAACCCACCCTGGCCGCACGGGGCGTCCTCATCGACTCGGGCCGCACCCGGGAGGGGCGCTACATCGAGATGACCCGCTCACCGGCCACGCCACTGCACGAGCAACAGGCGTTCTGACCGGCCGCCGGGCCAGACAAGCAAGAGGAGCACCACCGGCCGGGCGTGCTCCTCTTGCTGTTCGGCGGCGGCGCCGCCCTGAGATGGCTCCTTCTTCACGCCTGTGCGCACCGCACTACCGCAGACGCCCTCTCTTTGTCCTAGGTAGGAAAACCTGCGTCACCTGCGTCACGCCGGCCCCGAGAACCAGGGGTGACCTGCGCAGACGGCCGTGACGCAGACGGCCTCTCCCTGCGTCACGCCGCGTCACCTGCGTCACAGGTGACGGACAGCCTGCGTCACCAGTGACGCACCCCCAACGCTCTCCGTCACGAGAAACCCGCAGGCCAGATGGCCTGAGTGACGCACGTGACGCGGTGACGCAGAAATCCACACCTCGGACAGAGGCGAACTCCCGACGAACCGACCGTCCGAAGACACCGCCCCCTTCCAGACCGAAGCCTCGAAGGAGTGCACCATGGCCAGTCCTCAGATGCTCAAGCTCCCCGAAGTCCTCAGCGAGCTCGGTATGAGCCGTGCCGCCTTCTACCGCATGCGCGCCCGCGGGAAGGCTCCGCGGCTCGTGAAACTGCCGAACGGTCACCTGCGGGTTCGCCGCGTCGACCTTGACGAATGGCTCAGCAAGCTGGAATCGCCCGCCTACTGATCGCACCACCTCACCAACTCCACCCAAGGGGCCCGGCTCGTGCCGGGCCCCTTCTGCAGGAAGGTCCCCATGGGGAACACGTACAACGTTCGGATCTGGTCCGTGCGGCAGCGGAAGGACCGCGGGCAGAGTTCTGCGGAACTGCGTTGGAAGACGGACGAGACCGTGCACTCTCAGACGTTCCGCACCAAGACGCTGGCGGAGGGCCGACGCGCCGAGCTGCTGCGGGCGGCGCACGCCGGCGAGCCGTTCGACGTGACCACCGGGTTGCCTGTTTCCGAGCTGCGGCAGCGCAACGACGTGACCTGGTACCAGCACGCCCGGGAGTACATCGAGATGAAGTGGCAGCACGCTCCCGGCTCCACTCGCCGGACGCTCGCTGAGGCGATGGCCACGGTGACGCCGGCGCTTGTCACGAACACGAAGGGCATGGCCGACGCCAGGACGGTGCGGGCCGCGCTCTACGGCTGGGCGTTCAACGTGAGTCGCCGAGACGAGGAAGCACCGGAGGAAGTGGCCGCCGTGCTGGCGTGGTTCGAGCGGAAGTCTCTGCCCACGTCCGCGCTGGCCGACCGGATGCACGTGCGTGCGGCTCTGAACGCCTTGACCAAGAAGCTGGACGGCTCCACCGCCGCGGCGTCGACCATCCGGCGGAAGCGGGCCATCTTCCACAACGCGCTCGGCTACGCCGTCGACGCCGGCCGGTTGGCGGACAACCCGCTGCCCCAGGTTCAGTGGAAGGCTCCGGAGCAGGTGTCGGAGGAACTGGACCCCGCGTCCGTGCCCGACCCGCGGCAGGCACTCGCGCTGCTCGACGCCGTGCGTACGCAGAGCGCCCGCGGGCGGCGCCTGGTCGCGTTCTTCGGGTGCATGTACTACGCGGCGGCGCGGCCGGCTGAAGTCATCGGGCTCCGCCTCCAGGACTGCGAGCTACCCCGGCGGGGGTGGGGAACCCTGCGGCTCCGAGAAACCCGCCCGCGGTCGGGGTCGGCGTGGACCGACAGCGGCGAGGCGCACGACCGGCGCGGCCTCAAGCACCGCCCCCGGAAGGCGGTCCGGACGGTGCCGGTCCCGCCCGTTCTCGTGAACCTCCTGCGGTGGCACATCACGGCGTATGGCGTCGCACCCGACGGGCGGCTGTTCCGCACGCAGCGCGGCGGGCTGATCCAGGACACCGGATACGGCGAGGTCTGGGCGGAAGCCCGCACCCGCGCGCTCACACCCACTCAGTGCGCGTCGCTGCTGGCGAAGCGTCCGTATGACCTTCGCCACGCCGCTGTGTCGACGTGGCTCAGTTCCGGAGTGGAGCCGCAGGAAGTGGCGGCGCGCGCGGGCCACAGCGTGGCCGTGCTGTTCCGGGTGTACGCCAAGTGCCTGGACGGCGGCGCGGCCACCGCGAACGCCAGGATCGAGCGGGCCCTGAGGAACGGTGGCTAGGAGGGCCGAAGCTGCCCCACGCCTGCCCCACACGGACTGGTCAGCACCCGAATCCGGGTGAGACACACCGGGACAAAGCGCCCATAGCGGCCAGGCGCGCCCGCGAGACGCCGAGAGGGTCTGTGAGCAGCATTCCTGCTGGTCACAGACCCTCTCGTATCCTGTGGCGGCGCCAGGATTCGAACCTGGGAAGGCTGAGCCGGCAGATTTACAGTCTGCTCCCTTTGGCCGCTCGGGCACACCGCCTGGGATGGTGTCGCCGGGGAGCCGTGCTCCGTGGCAACGAGGTAAACCATACCCGATCCCCACGGGTGCTCCGCCACCCGGTTGATCAGCGGCGGGGCACCGTGGCGCGGAGCTAGGCTGGCCCGCGCGGCCGTGTGCGGCCCGCTGTCCCCCGAGCAACCTACCGACGAGGAGCCAACTCACGATGGCCGACTCCAGTTTCGACATCGTCTCGAAGGTCGAGCGGCAGGAGGTCGACAACGCTCTCAACCAGGCGAGCAAGGAGATCTCCCAGCGTTACGACTTCAAGGGCGTGGGCGCGTCCATCGCCTGGTCGGGCGAGAAGATCGAGATCCGCGCGAACTCCGAGGAGCGGGCCAAGGCCGTCCTCGACATCTTCCAGTCCAAGCTGGTCAAGCGCGGGATCTCGCTGAAGTCCCTGGACTCCGGGGAGCCGCAGGCCTCCGGCAAGGAGTACAAGCTGTTCTCCTCCATCCAGGAGGGCATCTCGCAGGAGAACGCGAAGAAGGTCGCGAAGATCATCCGCGACGAGGGCCCCAAGGGCGTCAAGGCGCAGGTCCAGGGCGACGAGCTGCGGGTCAGCTCCAAGAGCCGGGACGCGCTCCAGGAGGTCATCGCCCTCCTGAAGGCCCAGGACTTCGACTTCGCCCTGCAGTTCGTGAACTACCGCTGACCGCTTCCGGACAACCTGGTGTCCGCCGGGGACGAGCGGGGCACAACACGGGCACACCGGCGAGCACGGTCTCGCCATGCGGCCCGTGTTGTGCCCTTCTCGCCGGACCACCGGGCGCGGCGTGGGGTGAGGGGGCGTGGTGGACGGAAAGGGCCC
>NZ_WMLF01000271.1 GCF_014156695.1 Streptomyces durbertensis
GTGGCGGACTGCGCGTAAGGGTTGTGCGGCTGCGGCTGCGGCTGCGGCTGCGGCTGGGCGTGCTGCGGCTGGGCCTGGTGTTGCGGCTGGCCGGCCTGCTGGGGCCCGACGTAAGGGTTGGGCTGCTCCCCCGGTATGGACATGGGCCCAACCTACCCGCGCACGGTCCGGCGGATCCCGCCGGTCGGTAACAGCCTGTCCACAACAATCCAGGTCAGGGCAAGCGCGGTCGGGCAGGACCGCTAGGCGGACCGCTCGCCGTGGCAAGCAGAGCGCCCCGGAGGCGGGGCCTCCGGGGCGTCGCAACAGTGCTGTGGCGAACAACACGCATTGTGTCGGACTCCCGTCAGGACGGGAGTCCGGTCCGTGGGCTCACGCGCCGTCGAGTAGAGGGCTCGGACGGTGTCGCGCGTGGCGCCGTGGTGCGGGCCGTCGGTCACGGCGATGAGAGGGGGCCGTGGACCGCGCGGCGTCGGGGCGCACCGGCCCCGGGGATCACTTCTGGAGCGAGGCGACCTTGCGGGCGAGGGCCGACTTCTTGTTGGCCGCGTTGTTCTTGTGCAGAACACCCTTGCTGGTGGCCTTGTCGAGCTTGCGGGAGGCGGTGCGGGCGGCGGCGGTGGCCTTCTCGGCGTCACCGGCGGCGACGGCCTCGCGGACGCGACGGATCGCGGTCTTCAGCTCGGACTTGACCGCCTTGTTGCGCTGGCGGGCCTTCTCGTTGGTCTTGATCCGCTTGATCTGGGACTTGATGTTCGCCACGAAAGAAGCCTTCTGGAGGTTCGGGAATGCTGTCTCGTGTCCGGTCACCTCCGTCGTGCCGGCGGAGTTCACCGCCGTGTCGACGTTCACCGCCGTGTCGACGGTAGGGGTGCCCATGGGACGCAGTCGCCCAGCGTAGCAGCAGGGGGCGGGGCCCTCCCAATCAGCTCTGGAGGTGCCACTCATGGGAGCATAGGGCTGACAGCAGCGACCCGAAGCCATGACCCCGACAGGACCACGCGTGCCCGCGACCCCATCGAACGTGCCCGAGCCGAGCCGCACCGACCCGGCGCTGATTCGCAACTTCTGCATCATCGCGCACATCGACCACGGCAAGTCGACTCTTGCCGACCGGATGCTCCAGTTGACCGGTGTCGTCGAGCAGCGGCAGATGCGCGCCCAGTACCTCGACCGCATGGACATCGAGCGTGAACGCGGCATCACGATCAAGTCCCAGGCGGTGCGGATGCCGTGGGCCCCCTCCGGCGGCGAGAGCGCCACGCACATCCTGAACATGATCGACACGCCGGGGCACGTCGACTTCACCTACGAGGTGTCCCGTTCGCTCGCCGCCTGCGAGGGGTGCATCCTCCTGGTGGACGCGGCGCAGGGCATCGAGGCGCAGACCCTCGCCAACCTCTACCTGGCGATGGAGAACGACCTCACGATCATCCCGGTGCTCAACAAGATCGATCTGCCGGCCGCGCAGCCGGAGAAGTTCGCCGCCGAGCTGGCGCACCTGATCGGCTGCGACCCGGGGGACGTGCTCAAGGTCTCGGCTAAGACGGGTGAGGGTGTCGAGGCGCTGCTGGACGAGGTGGTGCGCCTGGTGCCGCCGCCGGAGGGCGTCAAGGACGCGCCGGCGCGCGCGATGATCTTCGACTCGGTCTACGACGCCTACCGCGGTGTGGTCACCTACGTGAAGGTCGTCGACGGCACGCTGGGCCGGCGCGAGCGCATCAAGATGATGTCGACGGGCGCCACCCACGAGCTGCTGGAGATCGGGGCCAGCTCGCCGGAGATGACGCCGGCCGACGGTCTGTCCGTCGGCGAGGTCGGCTATCTGATCACCGGCGTGAAGGACGTGCGCCAGTCGAAGGTGGGTGACACGATCACCCAGCAGCACAAGGGGGCGACGGAGGCGCTGGCCGGGTACAAGGACCCGAAGCCGATGGTGTTCTCCGGGCTGTACCCGCTGGACGGTTCGGACTACCCGGAGCTGCGGGACGCGCTCGACAAGCTCCAGCTGAACGACGCCGCGCTGGTCTACGAGCCGGAGACGTCGGCGGCGCTGGGCTTCGGTTTCCGCGTCGGCTTCCTCGGCCTGCTGCACCTGGAGGTGATCCGGGAGCGCCTGGAGCGCGAGTTCAACCTGGACCTCATCGCGACCGCGCCCAACGTGGTCTACCGGGTGGTCATGGAGGACGGTGTCGAGCACATCGTCACCAATCCGAGCGAGTTTCCGACCGGCAAGATCGCGGAAGTGCACGAGCCGGTGGTGCGTGCGACGGTGCTCGCGCCGAGCGAGTTCATCGGCGCGATCATGGAGCTGTGCCAGAACCGCCGGGGCACCCTCCAGGGCATGGACTACCTCTCCGAGGACCGGGTCGAGCTGCGCTACACGCTGCCGCTCGCGGAGATCGTCTTCGACTTCTTCGACGCCTTGAAGTCCAAGACGCGCGGTTACGCCTCGCTGGACTACGAGCCGACCGGTGAGCAGTCGGCCGCGCTGGTGAAGGTCGACATCCTGCTGCACGGCGACAAGGTCGACGCGTTCTCGGCGATCGTGCACAAGGACAAGGCGTACGCGTACGGCGTGCGAATGGCCTCCAAGTTGCGGGAGTTGATCCCGCGTCAGCAGTTCGAGGTGCCGATCCAGGCGGCCATCGGCTCCCGTGTCATCGCCCGCGAGACGGTGCGCGCGATCCGCAAGGACGTGCTCGCGAAGTGCTACGGCGGTGACATCTCCCGTAAGCGGAAGCTGCTGGAGAAGCAGAAGGAGGGCAAGAAGCGCATGAAGGTCGTGGGCCGGGTGGAGGTCCCGCAGGAGGCGTTCATCGCCGCGCTCTCGACCGACGACAGCTCCGGCGAGGCGAAGGGCAAGAAGTAGCCCGGCGCCGGGCACCGACACCGACACGACGGCCGCGCGAACCCGTGCGGCCGTCGTGTCGTCTCCCGCTCCGACCGGCCCCGCTCCCGCTCCGACCGGCGCCGCCTTCCCGCCGCCGACGTGCCGGGATGCCTACTCTGAGTAGGGTAAAGAGATCAGAAAATGCCTCGTCCTCAGCCTCTTACATACCGGGCTCGGGGCCCTTACTCTGATCAGCCACCCGAGTTACTCGTGAGTCACCCCCCAGCAACGTAGCGGGCCCCGGAGGATGTCGTGAGCGACACTCAGTCCAACATCAACAACCGACCGCCTTCCGTGGCGGCGCTCTTCCTGGAGAGGATCGAGGCCACCCCGGACGGTGAGGCCTACCGTTACCCCGTGCCGGCGGCGGGCGGCGACGGGCCCGACGAGTGGCGGTCCTACACCTGGGCGGAGGCGGCCGAGCGGGTGTTCGCGGTGGCCGCGGGGCTGACGGACCTGGGTGTCGCAGCCGAGGAGCGGGTGGCGATCGCGTCGAACACCCGGGTCGACTGGATCCTCTGCGACCTCGGCGTGCTGTGCGCGGGAGCCGCGACCACCACGATCTACCCGAGCACCAACGCCGAGGAGACCGCCTACATCCTCGCCGACTCCCAGAGCCGGGTGCTGTTCGCGGAGGACGCCGAGCAGCTCGCCAAGGTGCGTGAGCGGCGTGCGGAGCTGCCGGACCTGCGCCATGTCGTGGTGATCGACCCGAACGGTGAGGCGGACGGGGGCGCGGACGAGCCCGAGGGCTTTGTCCTCACCCTCGACGAGCTGATCGAGCGCGGCAAGGCGTACCTGGAGAAGCACCCGGACGCGGTGCGGGACACCGTCAACTCGCTGCGCGCGGACCAGCTGGCGACGCTGATCTACACCTCGGGCACCACCGGCCGCCCCAAGGGCGTGCGGCTGCGGCACGACGCGTGGTCCTACATGGCCAAGGCGATCGCCGCGACCGGGCTGGCCCGCCCGGACGACATGCAGTACCTGTGGCTGCCGCTCGCGCACGTCTTCGGCAAGGTACTGCTCTCCGGCCAGATCGAGGTCGGCCACGTGACGGCGGTGGACGGCCGGATCGACAAGATCATCGAGAACCTGCCGGTGGTGCAGCCGACGTACATGGCCGCGGTGCCGCGCATCTTCGAGAAGGTCTACAACGGGGTCGCGAACAAGGCCAAGGCGGCCGGCGGCGCCAAGTACAAGATCTTCAAGTGGGCGGCCGACGTCGCCCGGGAGTACGGCCGGGTCACCCAGGAGAACCAGCGCCGCACCGGTACCGCCTCCGCCCCCGCCGGGCTGCGGATGAAGCACGCGGTCGCCGACAAGCTCGTCTACGGCAAGCTGCGGGCGGCCTTCGGCGGCCGGCTCCGGGCCTGCGTCTCCGGTTCGGCGGCGCTCGCGCCGGACATCGGCTACTTCTTCTCAGGCGCCGGCATCCACATCCTGGAGGGCTACGGCCTCACCGAGACCAGCGCGGCGAGCTTCGTCAACCCCGGTGAGGCGTACCGGACGGGCACGGTCGGCAAGCCGGTGCCCGGGTGCGAGGTGCGGATCGCGGAGGACGGCGAGGTGCTGCTGCGCAGCCCGGGTGTCATGGAGGGCTACCACAACCTGCCCGACAAGACGGCCGAGGTGCTGGAGTCGGACGGCTGGCTCCACACCGGCGACATCGGCGAGCTGTCCGACGACGGCTACCTGCGGATCACCGACCGCAAGAAGGACATGTTCAAGACCTCGGGCGGCAAGTACGTGGCGCCGGCCGAGATCGAGGGCCGGTTCAAGGCGATCTGCCCCTACGTCTCCACGATCCTCGTGCACGGCGCGGACCGGAACTTCTGCTCGGCCCTGATCGCGCTCGACGAGGTCTCGATCATGGGGTGGGCGGAGGATCACGGCCTGTCCGGGAAGAGCTACTCCGAGGTGCTGGCCTCCGAGGAGGTCAGGAAGCTGGTCGAGGGCTATGTGGAGGAGCTGAACAGCGGCCTCCAGAGGTGGCAGACGATCAAGCAGTTCCGGATTCTGCCGCGCGACCTGGACGTGGAGCACGGCGAGCTGACGCCGAGCCTGAAGCTCAAGCGCCCGGTGGTGGAGCGCGAGTTCGGGCACCTGCTGGAGGAGATCTACGCCGGCAGCCGCGAGAACTGACGCGCGGGCCGCGGACCGGTACGCCGGTCCGCGGCCCTCAGTCCACCAGGTCGCGGACGAGCGCGTCCGCGAGCAGTCGCCCGCGCAGGGTGAGGGCCGCGCGGCCGGCCGCGTGCGCGTCGGCGTCCAGCAGTCCGTCGGCCACGGCCCGCCGGGCGGCCTCGGCGCCGGCCGGCCGCAGTAGGCCGAGCGGGCAGCCTTCGGCGAGCCGCAGCTCGAGCAGCACCCGCTCCACGCGCCGGTCCTCGTCCCGCAGCACCTCGCGTCCGGCGCCGGGGCTGTGGCCCCGGGCGAGGGCGGACGCGTAGGCGGCGGGGTGCTTGACGTTCCACCAGCGGACGCCGCCGACGTGGCTGTGCGCGCCGGGTCCGGCCCCCCACCAGTCGGCGCCCGTCCAGTACAGCAGGTTGTGCCGGCAGCGGGCCGCCTCGGAGGTGGCCCAGTTCGACACCTCGTACCAGTCGAACCCGGCCGAGGCCAGCAGTTCCTCGGCGATCAGGTAGCGGTCGGCGTGCACGTCGTCGTCGGTGGCCGGCACCTCGCCCCGGCGGATGCGGTGGGCGAGCCGGGTGCCCTCCTCGATGATCAGCGCGTACGCCGAGACGTGGTCGGGGCCGGCCTCGACGGCGGCGGTCAGGGAGGCCCGCCAGTCCTCGTCGCTCTCGCCGGGTGTGCCGTAGATCAGGTCCAGGTTGACGTGCTCGAAGCCGGCGGTGCGGGCCTCGGCGACACACGCCTCGGGGCGCCCGGGCGTGTGCGTGCGGTCCAGGACCCGCAGGACGTGCTGCCGGGCGCTCTGCATGCCGAAGGAGACCCGGTTGAAGCCGGCGGCGCGCAGCTCGGCCAGATAGCGGGGGTCGACGGACTCGGGGTTCGCCTCGGTGGTGATCTCGGCGTCGTCGGCCAGGGAGAACTCGGAGCGGACGGCGTCCAGCATCCGCCCGAGGTCGGCGGCGGGCAGCAGGGTGGGGGTGCCGCCGCCGACGAAGACGCTCTCGACTGGGCGGGGGTCGTCGCCCAGCACCTTGCGGGCCAGCCGGATCTCCTGGACCAGGGTGTCGGCGTAGTTCTCACGGGAGGCGAGGACTCCGCCGGTGCCGCGCAGCTCGCTCGCGGTGTAGGTGTTGAAGTCGCAGTACCCGCAGCGGGTGGCGCAGTAGGGGACGTGCAGGTAGAAGGCGAGCGGGCGGTCCGCCGCGCCGGAGAGCGCGTCGGGCGGGAGCGACCCGTCGTCGGGCACGGGTTCGCCCTCGGGCAGTGCGGATGGCATGCGTCCATTGTCCGGCATCCGCCCGCCCCCTGTGCCGCCGCCGTCCGTCCCCTCGCGTTCGGCCCTGGCGGTCGGCGGGTCGGCCCCTCACGGACGGGGGCCGGACGGGATCACGGCGCGCCGGGGCCGACCGTGACGTGGTCGATCAGTCGTTCCACCGCGCCCAGCAGCTCAGGGCGCAGGTCCCGGTAGCTGGAGACCGCGCCGAGCACCCGCCGCCAGGCGGCGCCGGTGCTCTGCTCCCAGCCGAGCGCCCGGCACACGCCGGTCTTCCAGTCCTGGCCGCGGGGCACGGTGGGCCAGGCGGGGATGCCGAGTGCGGCGGGCTTGACGGCCTCCCACACGTCGACGAACGGGTGGCCGACGACCAGCACGTCCTCCCCGCCGACCTGGGCGGCGATCCGGGACTCCTTGGAACCGGGGACGAGGTGGTCCACGAGCACCCCGAGCCGGGCGTCGGGCGTGGGCCCGAACTCGCGGACGATCGCCGGCAGGTCGTCGACGCCCTCCAGGTACTCCACGACCACACCCTCGACGCGCAGGTCGTCGCCCCAGACCTTCTCCACGAGTTCGGCGTCGTGGCGGCCCTCGACGTAGATCCGTCCGGCGCGCGCCACGCGGGCGCGCGCCCCGGGCACGGCGAGCGAGCCGGAGGCGGTCAGCCGCCGGCCGCCGGGGGTGGTCCGCTGCCCGGTCGCCGCCGGTCGCTCGGGGCGGGGGCGGACGAGGGTGACGGGCCGCCCTTCGAGCAGGAAGCCGCGGGGGGTCAGCGGGAAGACGCGGTGCTTGCCGAAGCGGTCCTCCAGGGTGACGGTGAACCCCTCGGCGGTCTTCTCGCAGCGCACCACCGCGCCGCAGTAGCCGGTGCCGACTTCCTCGACGACCAGTCCGTGCTCGGCCGGTACCTCGGGGGCCGGGGTGTCGCGCTTCCACGGCGGGGTGAGGTCCGGTCGGTAGGGG
>NZ_WMLF01000272.1 GCF_014156695.1 Streptomyces durbertensis
GTACTGCAACGACGCCGAGCGTGAGACATCGTTCTCACGTTCCTGGGCGGAGAAGGCGGCGGGAGTGGTCGCGGACTACTTCCACGACCAGTCGGGTGGTCGGGTGTCCGTCTCCTTCAAGGTGTTCGACTGGTACATGCTGCCCATGACGGTGGCCGAGTGGGGCACCGAGGGCATGGGGGTCGGGGCGGTGGTCCGGCCCAAGGTCGAGTCCGGCCTGGACGTCGACCTCGCGTCGTTCGACCACATCCTGATCGCGATCGACGTGCCCGGCGCGTCCGGCGGGACCACGCCGGGCGAGTACACGTACGTGGCCGCGCAGCAGTTCAGCCCATGGCTGATGTGCCACGAGCTCGGCCATCGCTTCGGGGCGGACGACGCCTTCGGGGAGACGGCCGACGGGCCGGACCGGTACGACAATCCCTGGTGTGCGATGGGCGGGGAGGGCTTTCCCGCCGTCTTCACGGTTCCTGCGCTGGCGCAGCCCGGTGAGGCCGGCCAGGACCCGGCGGCTGGGCCGGGTATGAGCGCGCCCTCGCTCCTCGCGACCGGCTGGCTCGACCCGCACCAGCACGGTGTCGTGCGTGACCTCAGCAGCAGTACGAGCGTGTTCGGTGCCGGCGTTGTCGAGGAACTCAGTGTCCTGAAGGGGGCACCCGGGCCCGGTTGGACGCACCCGCCGAGGGTGATCCGCTACAACGACCTTCTGGTCGAGTACCGGGTTCGCGGCAGCGGCGAGGGGTGGGACCGGGGCCTGCCCGATCCGGGCCCCGCGGCTTCCGGGTGGGTGGTGGTGCACCGCAGTGACGTGCGGTTGAAGCCCGCGGCCGTTCTCGTGGCGTCGATGGCGGCAAGGCCGGGCGAGACGCTTGCCCTCGGAGAGGACAGCCCGTACGACATCCACAGCCCGGGGCCACTGCGGATCACGGTGCTCTCGGCCGACAGCTCCGCCGGCACCGTGCGGCTCAATTTCGCCCGGAGAGCGGGGCGTCCCCTGCCTCAGGAGCCTTCGGGAGGCGGGCGTCCCGGCATCATCGTGTTCGTTCCGGGCAAGGGCCTGGTCCCGCTACCGCCGCACTCGCCGCTCGTGAAGGTGCTGGAGAGCGTCGCCGCGGTGCACACGCTCCAGGAAGCTCAGCTCGTGGCGGGTGGTGACGAGCTTCCCGCGCTCACGGAACGGACGCGGCAGGAGATCAACCGTTTGGAGAGCCGCGTGCACCGTCTCTCGACGGAGCCCGAGCGCCCGTCCCTCACCCGGGCACTCGAAGCCGTCGTGGCGTCCCGGCAGGCCGCGGGTCGCTACGACACCCGGCTGGCCGAGTTGGAGAACAGGCTCAGAGAGGTGATGGAGGAGTTGAGCGGTTGACGTCGGCGGGCTCGCGAGTTGATGTGGACCGCGTCCGGCGAAAGGCGGACGGGGAACGCCTGGGCCCGGTTTCGTGACCCTCGGGGCAGGCGGCTCGTTGCCCGGGTATGAGCAATGTTCTCAGTCGAGCACTCAGTGCCGCCGCAGTCGCCGGGATCGCCACTCTCGCGGCCGCCGCCCCCGCCTCCGCCAGCCCCGCGGGCCTCATCGGCGACAACCTCCAGAAGATCGGCCTCGCCAGCGAGGACACGGCAGAGAAGGGCGGAGACTCCGGGAAGGCCACCAAGGCCAGCCAGCAGTCGAAGAAGTCGGGGAAGTCCGGGAAGTCGAGCAAGCAGGGTGCCAAGGACGGTGACGAGGAAACGGGCTTCCTCAAGCACGTAACGGTTCTGGACACGCCGGTGCCGCTGCTCTGAGCCAAGGGCGGTGTCTCTGCGGGCGCCGGGGCCTCGCGCCCCGGCGCCCGACGCGGTCGGTCGACTATTGGGAAGTTTGTATAGGTGAAGTTATTATAGGAGCATCTATACAAGTGAGGCTTGCTGTGGACAGACCTGCTGAGATGTTCGACCGTGACTTCGAGTGGTCCGAGCTGACACGGTTCGCCGCGCTGCCGGGTCGGACAGCCATACTCGGAGTGATCTCCGGGCGACGTCGGCAGGGCAAGACGTTTCTGCTTGACGCGTTGGCGCGGGCCAGCGGTGGCTTCATGTACACCGCGACGGAGACCACGGAGGCGGATGCGCTGCGGCAGTTCGGTGAAGCCCTCGCCCGCTACCGGGGCCAGCCGACCCCGTTCCGCTTCGCGTACTGGGACGAGGCCGTCACGGAGCTCATGCGCGTGGCCGAGGCAGGGAAGCCTACGGTCGCGGTGATCGACGAGTTCCCCTTCCTCGCCAAGGCCTCCCCCGCCCTCCCGTCCGTCATCCAGCGGGCTCTCGACCCGACGGCTCAGCACGGCAACACGCCGGTACGGCTCCTGCTCTGCGGGTCGGCACTCTCCTTCATGGGCGGGCTGCTGTCCGGGAGTGCTCCCCTGCGGGGGCGCGCGGGGCTTGAACTCGTCGTACCGACATTGGACTTCCGGCTGGCGGGCGAGTTCTGGCAGATCTCCGATCCGCGTACCGCCTTGCTGGTCAACGCCATCGTCGGTGGCACGCCCGCCTACCGCCGTGAGTACACCCAGGGCGACACGCCTTCAGGCCCGGACGACTTCGACGCCTGGGTGACCAGGGCGGTACTGAACCCCGCGCGTCCGCTCTTCCGGGAAGCCCGCTACCTCCTCGCCGAGGAGCCCGAACTGCACGACACCGCGCTCTACCACTCCGTGCTGGCCGCCATCGCGGCGGGCAACACGGCGCGAGGCGGGATCGCCGACTACCTCGGCCGCAGGTCCACGGATCTGGCGCACCCGCTCACCGTGCTCCAGGACGTCGGCATGATCACCCACGAGGGGGACGCCTTCCGCCGCAACCGCTCCGCCTACCGCATCGCCGAACCGCTTGTCACCTTCTACCACGCGGTCATGCGCCCGTCCTGGGGAGACCTGGAACGGCCCGGGCGCGCGGCTGCCGTGTGGCGCCGGTCGGCGTCGACGTTCCGCAGCAAGGTGGTCGGTCCGCACTTCGAGCAGGTGTGCCGGGAGTGGGCGCGCTGGCACGCCGCACCCGACACCCATGGTGGTCTGGTGACTTCCGTCGCCAGCGGTGTGGTCAACGATCCCAGCGCCAGGACGAGCCATGAGGTGGACGTCGCCGTCCACGGTGAGCGGGACGACGGTCGAAAGGCGCTGCTTGCCATCGGGGAGGCGAAGTGGAGTGACGTGATGGGGCTCGGCCACCTCGAACGGCTGCGGCGCATCCGTGGCCTGCTGATCGCGGCGGGCACAGCCACGGAGGCGACGCGGTTGCAGTGCTACAGCGGTGCCGGGTTCACCGGCGACCTGCGCGAACTGGCCGAACGAGACGGGACGGTCCAGCTGGTCGACCTGCCGCGGCTCTACCACGGAGACTGAGGCGCCGGCTGGTGCTCCGGGACGTGCCGTCTACGTGGGCGGGCCTCAGGGTCGGTTGGTCGTGAAGAAGCACAAGGAGTATCACGGGCCGACCGCCGATGAATCCGGTGTGCTCAGCCCGGAAACGTGACTTCGGCGCCGGTCGGTGTGCGCTCAGGATCAAGTAGTCGTGCGCCGGTAGGCATTCACCGCCGTCGGTAGCGCGTGCCAACCTACGGTCACCAAGCGCCGCGAGCGGAGTCGGGCTGATCACCCGTTGAGCCGCCTTCGGCGAAAAGTGCTGACCCGTTTCAGAGTCATGGTCGTTCTGCTGGGAAGGTCAGCGGAGCGGTCGTGGCCACGTATCAGAAGTCGCCACAGGTTCACGCTTAACGGCTGGGCGAACTCGGGGGAGCGGTGCCAGCGAGGAACGTCCACAGATGAAGGGATTTCCGTGCGAAACCGCATGCAGGCCGTTGCCACGGCGGCTGCCCTGACACTGACAGCCACGCTTCTTTCCGCGACCGCGGTCCAGGCGCGACAGTCCTCCGAGCAACCGACTTCGTCGTCGGCGTTCAAGGCCGGGAAGGACTGCGTGTCGCTGACGAAGCGGAACGATGACGCGGCGAGACGCATCGGCGAAGCGATCAACAAGCTGTACGAGCGGGGGCTGACGGAAGCCGGCGTCGCCGAGGCCATGGCCAGGAAGCACTGCCTGCTGCGCGTCGACGACGGCGCCGGCACCGGCGCGCAGACCGGCGGGATCAGCACGTTGGCGGCGAGTGATGAGATCACTGTCTTCAGGCCGAGTCTCTGGTACGACAAGAACACGCGGAAGTGGAACGCCACCGCGTCATGGCGCTGGGACAAGACCCCCAAGAACAAGGGCGGTGACGACGGCTTCGGGCTCGCCTTCAACAGGGCGCTGGTGCATCTGGACCACGGGCTGGTCACCACGGGCTACAACGGTTCGAAGTGGTATGGCAACCCCGAGAAATCGAATGACTACGGGGTGGGATTCAAGTTCAAGGAGGGGACGAAGCTCGGCCTGACGGCGCGGCTCGGCACCTTGTCGGTGGTGCTGAAGGGCACGGGAAAGTGCCAGAAGAACGTACAGCTCCGATCCCAGTACCGGCACACCTGGAAGTCCACCAGGGTCACAGGCTTCGGGATCGGGAGGGACAGCGTCTCCATCTCGTGGACATCCGGGAACAACACCTGGAAGCTGGGCAGCAACCCGAGTGCGCCGAAGACGGTGTGCAAGTGACGGGGTCACACTGAAGGGGCTTGACCCATCAGGGCTTCTCCGGTCGGCACCCGCTCCCCTCGGCCCGCTGGCCGAGGGGAGCGGGTGTGGTGCACGTCAGGAAGAGGAGGGTCGCTTTCCGGATTTGTCGGTGCGCTTCCGGCAGCCCGCTCCTGCTGCGAGACTCGTGGACGACCGCGTCGTGAGGGGGAGTTGTGCTGAGGGAGAAACTGCATTTCAGAAGCACGGACGTGCCGGCGGAAGAACGGTTCGATCAGTGGCGGGAGTACATGGCGCGTACTCATGCGCCAATGGACCTGCACAGCCCTCATCGGCAGGATTTCCGAGCCGAGTTACGGGTCGTGGAGCTGGGTGCCCTGGCGGTGTGGCCGGCCAGCTATCAGGCGTTGACCTTCGACCGGTCCCCGCGGTTGGTGAGGCAGTCAGATCCGGAAACCTGCCATGTCTCCCTGGTGGTCAGCGGCGAGGCTGAGGCCATGTGGGGTAAGTGCGCCACGAGTTACAGCCGCTACGACCTGCACACCACGGTGTCCTCCACGCCGGTCCGCATCAGGGCGCAGCCTGCTGCCGGCCACGGGCTGGTGCGGTCGCTGGGGGTGGAAGTGCCCCGGGGCGCCATTCCGCTCCCTGCCCGACACGTGGATCGGATGGTCGGCCGGCGCCTCTCCGGCCGTGAAGGGCCGGGGGCGTTGCTCGCGCTCGCCCTCACCCAGCTCTCCCGTAGGACCAGCGGCTACCAGCCATCCGACGCGCCACGCCTTGAGTTGGTGCTTCTCGATCTGCTGACGGCTCTCTTCGCCCGCGCGTGCGACGAGGGGGCGGCTCAGCCGCCGGAGAGCCGGAGCCGGATGCTGCGGCTTCGGATTCGAGCCTTCATCCAGCAGAACCTCGCTGACCCGGAGCTCTGTCCCGCCCTGGTGGCGAGCGCGCACCACATCTCGGTCCGCTACCTTCATCGCCTGTTCGAGGACGAGCCCGAGACGGTGGCGCAGAGCATCCGTCGGCAGCGGCTGGCGGGGGCGCGTCGCGATCTGGCCGACCCCGCGCTCATGGCCACGCCGGTCTGTGACATCGCCGCACGCTGGGGCTTCCGGCACCACGCCGTCTTCACCCGGGCCTTCCGCGAGGCGTTCGGAATGTCGCCTTCCGAGCACCGTGCGATTGCCTTGACCACACAACCGCCGGCCTGATCCGCCGCCTTCGCGGCGTCGCCGCGCACGTGCCGCAGGTGTCGGAGGTTGACCGTCTGTGCACTGTAGGACAACCAGCTGTGCGTCGCTGGTCAAAGACGAACGCGTGCGTCCCTGGAATCCTCAGAGGAAAGCGACTGCCGGGGCGCTTCTCAGGCCCGGGTGAACGCTGTTCGAGAAACGATCGGGCCTTCGGTGCCGGCCGGTGGCCCGAATAGGAAGAGGTCAGTATCAGCATCAGATCTCGGAGGCTGGAGTGAAGAGGCGTATCAGAGTGAGGAAATACTCCGTCGTGATGGGGGCGCTGCTGGCGGTTGGCTTCCTGTTCGGAGTCGCGACGCCTGCGTCTGCTGGGACGTTGCACTGGAAGAACGGAACATCCGTTTCTCATTCGCGGGTATTTGACGGTTCGACCAGTAAGAACATAGATTGCTATGCTCCGGCCGGATACAACGCGACCATGTGTATCCGGTACGACAGGAGGGCAATCTATGTCAGGAGTGACAAGGCCAACGGCTACTTCAAGCTGGGGCAGTGGAGCGCTTGGCGTGGTGGCGACGTATACCGTTGTCAGAACAACAACAGGAACTCTTCTGGCAATGGTACCTGGGTGGAATGCCAGTGGAACTGGCCGAGGACGGGCTGCTACTTCATGAGGACCGGGTACGGCCAGCATGAATGGTACGTCGTCAGCCACTCCAACATGAAGTGTTACTGAACTTCTGCGGGGTGGACGCCGATCCGGTGATGGTTCGCGAGCCGTGACGAGCGAGGCCCCAGGGCTGTTGAACGAGATGTCTGACGTCTCAATCACGCGGCCCGGGGCCTCGTTGGTCATCTGTCCTGCCGCGCTTGCCATTCCTTCGGGGGCGGCGTGGCTACCGCCGGGTGGCGGACACCGCGACGGTGGTGGCGAGGGCGGCGAGGGTCAGGCAGAGGGGCGAGTAGAGGACACTGTTCCAGTGGCGGAACTCGGGGGTGGCGCGGGAGTTCATGAGGTAGCCGCCGGCGCCGCGGAGGAACATCACGGCCGCCAGCCCGTACATGCCGGTCAGTGTCAGCCAGTCCGGGCCGAGGCGGGGAATGTTGTCGTTTGCCATGAGGGTGAGGACGGCGGCGCCCAGCAGTGCCAGGCCCACCGCGGCGGTGGCCGGCCGTGACGGCAGTCCGTCCTCGCCCGCCCTGCCGATGAGTGTCCTGGCGAAGCTCACCGGGTCCTTCAGTGGCCAGGTGCTGAACATCCAGACGAAGTGCAGCACTCCGACAGCGGCGAGGAGTGTCGTCAGGGTCATGGGGACCACGGTGCTCACCACGTTCAGACCTCCAGGTCAGCGCCCGGGTGGGACGTGGTCAGTATGTCAACGCTCGTGTGGTGCGGTGGTGTTGGCCCCCCTCATCTGGTTGGCGACCCGGTTCGGGAGTCGGTGGGCGGGAGGAGGAGGGT
>NZ_WMLF01000273.1 GCF_014156695.1 Streptomyces durbertensis
GGGCACCCGGTGGGGGTGGGGCGCCTCGCGGAGGCGCTGTGGGGCGCGCGCCAGCCCGGCAACCCGGTCAACACCCTCCAGACGAAGGTGTCGTCGCTGCGCCGCGCGCTGGCCGCCGCCGAGCCGGAGGCGCGGCGTCTGGTCACCTTCGGGCCGCCCGGGTACGCGCTGCGGGCGGACGACGTCGACGTCTACCGCTTCCGTGAACTCGCCGCGCGGGCCCGTGGCGAGGACGACTCGCGGCGGCGTGCCGACGGCTACCGGGCGGCGCTTGACCTGTGGCGGGGCCACTCCGCGTACGCGGACTTCGGCGGGGAGGCTTTCGCCGACCCGGTGGCGGCGCGGCTGGAGGAGGAACGCCTCAGCGTCACCGAGGAGTTGGTGGCGGCCCGACTCGCGCTCGGGGAGGCGCCGCGCCTCGTCGGGGAGACGTCCGCGCTCGTGGCCGCACATCCGTTGCGCGAACGGCTGTGGGCGGTGCACGTCCGCGCGCTCTACCAGGCCGGACGGCAGGGGGAGGCGCTGGCCGCGCTCACCGAGGTGCGGCGGCGGCTCGCCGACGAACTCGGCGTCGACCCGGGCCCCGAACTGGCCGAGCTGCACGGGGCCGTACTCCGCCAGGACCCGTCGCTGACCCCGCGCACGGCGGCGGAAGCGGGGGCGGGGGCGGCGGCGGAAGCGGGTGCCGTCGCCCGGGACGAGCGTCGGTCGGCGACAAACCTGCCGGCGCCGCTCACCCCGCTGGTCGGCCGCACCGCGCTGGTCGCCGACCTGGTCGGCAAGCTGCGGTCGGCCCGGCTGGTGACGCTGACCGGGCCCGGCGGGGTCGGCAAGACGCGGCTTGCCGTCGAGGTGGCCGGCAGGCTGGTCTCCGACCACGCCGACGGCGTCTGGATGGCCGAGCTGGCCGGCGTGCCGGCGGAGGCCGCCGGGGAGGTGGAGGGGGTGGTGGCCCGGGTCCTCGGCATCCGCGACGACCGGCCGTCCGCGCCGGGCGCGTGGTTGGGGCGGTCGCTCGCCGACCGTTCGCCGCTCCTCCTGCTGGACAACTGCGAGCACGTGGTGGACGAGACCGCCGACGTCGTGGCCGGGATGCTCGCCGCGGCGCCCGGGGTCCGGGTGGTGGCGACGAGCCGGGAGCCGCTGGGCGTCGCCGGCGAACTTGTCTGTCCCGTACCGGCCCTGTCGGAGGAGTCGGCGGCCGAACTGTTCACCGCCCGGGCGGCGGCCGCCGCGCCGGGTACCGAGCTGGACCCGGCAGCGGTGACGGCGGTCTGCCGCCGACTGGACGGCCTGCCGCTGGCCCTCGAACTCGCCGCCACCCGCGTACGCGCCCTCGGAGCAAGGGAGTTGGCGGCCAGACTGGCCGACCGGCTGGCGGTGCTCGACGGCGGCGCGCTGCGTGGCACGCCGCCCAGACAGCGGACGTTGCGCGCGGTCATCGACTGGAGCTGGGAGCTGCTGACGCCGGCGGAACGCGCGGTGCTTCGGCGCCTGGCGGTGTTCCCCGACGGCTGCGTGCCGGCGGCCGCCGAACAGGTCTGCGCGGACCCCGCCGCCGAAGCCGCCCCGCCGGGCGGCGCCGTGCCGCCCGAAGGCGTCGTCACAGGCCCGGACGTCGTCGGGGTGCTCGCCCGCCTGGTGGACCGTTCGCTGGTGGTGCGGGTGGACGACGGACCGACGGGCCGTTTCCGACTGCTGGAGTCGGTCGCCGAGTACGCGCTGGAGCGACTGGCCGCCGCGGGCGAGCGCGACGGGCCGGAGACCCGGCTCGTGCGCTGGGCGGTGCGGTCGGCGGAGGAGGCCGCCGCAGGACTGCTGGGCGCGGACCAGCGGCGCCGACTCGCCGACCTGGACGCGGAGTCCGGCACCGTACGGGCGGCGCTGGAGGCGGCCCGTCGGCACGGCCTGGCCGAGGAGGCGGACCGGCTGGTGGCCGCGCTCGGCTGGTACTGGTTCCTGCGCGGCCGGTTCCAGGAGGGCCGCCGCGCGACACTGCTCGCCGAGGAGGCCCGGACGGGCCCGGCGCCCCGAAGCGGTGAGGCGCCGGTCGGCGACGAGGGCGCCGACGCGGTGACGTGGCGCGGCGTCTTCGCGCTGCTCTGCGGGGCTCCGGCGCCGCCGGACCTCGACCGGTCGCTCACCGGGAACGGGCCGGGGGCGGCCCGCCGCCGTTGGCTGATCGCGCTCGCCCACTGGACCGCGGGCGACCTCCCGGCCAGCGAACGCCGGCTGTCGGCCGCTCCTGAGGACCATCCGCCGGGCGACCCCGCACCCGCCCACCGCTGGTACCGCGCCGCCGCGCGCATGCTGCGCGGCCAGCACGCGCTCGTCCGAGGCGATCTACAGGCCGCCGGGCGGGACGGCCGGGCCTGCGCGGAGGTGTTCGCCGCGGTGGACGACGGCTGGGGGCGCTGCCAGGCGGACGCGCTGCTGGCCTCGCTCGCCGAGATCAACGGCGACTACGCGCGTGCCGCCCGACTCAGCCGGTCGGGCCTGGAGACCGCCCGGGGGCTCGGGCTGTGGCCGGAGGTCGCGGACCGGCTGTGGGCGCTGGGGCGCGTGGAGATGCTGGGCGGCCGGTTCGACGAGGCGCGCTCCTTCCTGGAACGCGCCCGGCGGGTGGCGGTCGAGCACGGCTACACCAGCGGCGTCACGCACGCCGAACACGCGCTGGCGCTGTGCGCCCGGCGGGCCGGGGAACCGGCCGAGGCCGAGGAGCGGCTGCGCCCGCTGCTCGCCGGCTACCGGGAGATCGACTTCGCGCCCGGTGAGACGCTGGCGCTGGCGGAGCTCGGCTTTGTCGCCACCGGGCTCGGCCGGGTGGACGAGGCGGCCGAGCTGCACGAGCGCGGACTGGCGCTCGCCCGTGCGCTCGGCGACCAGCGCGCGGTGGCGCTTGCCGTGGAGGGTCTTGCGGAGGTGGCGGTGCTGCGCGGGGACGCGACGCACGCGGCGGAACTGCTGGGCGCGGCCGCCGCCGGCCGGGAGGCGGCCGGGGCGCCGCTGCCCGACGCGGAGAGCCAGGACGTGCGGCGGGTCACGGCGTCGATACGGGAGCGGATCGGTGAGCCCTCCCTGGCCGCCGCCCTCCAGCGCGGCCGCGCCCGGTGGCACACGACCCTGTGGGACACGACCCTGTAGGACACGACGCGTCCCCGACGCCAGGCGGCCGCGCGAACTCCGTGAGCGCCGGCGACGTCAGCCGTACATGCGGCGCATCGCGTAGTCGACCATCTCGCCGACCGCCTTGGCGTCGAAGACGACGCGGTGGTCGCCCTCTATGTCGAGCACGAAGCCGTACCCGGCGGGCAGCAGGTCCAGCACCTCGGCGCCGGTGATCACGAAGTACCTGGATTCCTTGCCCGCGTACGCCCGCAGCTCCTTGAGCGTGGTGAACATGGGGATGACGGGCTGCTGGGTGTTGTGCAGGGCGAGGAAGCCGGGGGTCTCGCCGCGCGGGCAGTAGACGCGGGAGTTGTGGAAGATGCTCTGGAACTCCTCCGCCGACATGGTGCCGGTGGTGAAGGCGCGTACGGCGTCGGCGAGGGACGGCGGCGCCGGCTCGTACAGCGGCTGCTGCTGCAGCGGCGGCTGGCCGTAGCCGGACTGCGGAGGCGGCGGCTGCGTCGAGTACTGCCCGTGGCCGCCGGGGTGGTGGCCCTGTGCGCTCTGGTCGTAGCCGTACATGCGCCACAGGTTACCGCCGGAGGGCGGCTCGCCGTGCCCCGCTTGCCGTACCGGGTACCCCGGGCCCCGAACCGGCCTCCTTACCGCGGGTAACACGTGGGGTTTTCGACAGCTCCGTCACACTCCCGGCGCTTGGGGTTGCTTCTTATTACCGACGGGTAGCACTATGGGAGCTACTGATTGGTACGCATCTGGAGGAGCACCCCCCTCCCCGGCATTACGGAGCCTGGCGCCATGGGCCACTACAAGTCGAATCTCCGGGACATCGAGTTCAACCTGTTCGAGGTGCTCGGTCGCGACACGGTGTACGGCACAGGGCCGTTCGCCGAGATGGACGTGGAGACCGCCAAGAGCGTGCTCTCCGAGATCGCCCGCCTGTCCGAGAACGAGCTGGCCGCCTCCTTCGAGGACGCGGACCGCAACCCGCCGGTCTTCGACCCGGAGACCAACACCGCTCCGATCCCCGAGTCCTTCAAGAAGAGCTACCAGGCCTACATGGACGCCGAGTGGTGGCGCCTGGGCATCCCGGAGGAGATCGGCGGCACCACCGCGCCGCGCTCCCTCCTGTGGGGCTTCGCCGAGACCATCCTCGGCGCCAACCCGGCCGTGTGGATGTACGCCTCCGGTCCGGCCTTCGCGGGTGTCCTCTACGAGGAGGCCACCGAGGAGCAGCACAAGATCGCCCAGCGCATGGTCGACCGCCAGTGGGGCTCCACGATGGTGCTGACCGAGCCGGACGCCGGTTCGGACGTCGGCGCCGGCCGCGCCAAGGCGATCAAGCAGGAGGACGGCTCCTGGCACATCGAGGGCGTCAAGCGCTTCATCACCTCGGGCGAGCACGACATGTCCGAGAACATCATCCACTTCGTGCTGGCCCGCCCCGAGGGCCACGGTCCGGGCACCAAGGGCCTGTCGCTGTTCATCGTCCCCAAGTACGACTTCGACTGGGAGACCGGCGAGCTGGGCGAGCGCAACGGCGCCTACGCCACGAACGTCGAGCACAAGATGGGCCTCAAGGCCTCCAACACGTGCGAGATGACCTTCGGCGACAAGCACCCCGCCAAGGGCTGGCTGCTCGGCGAGAAGCACGACGGCATCCGCCAGATGTTCAAGATCATCGAGTTCGCGCGGATGATGGTCGGCACGAAGGCCATCGCCACCCTCTCCACCGGCTACCTCAACGCCCTCGAGTACGCCAAGGAGCGCGTCCAGGGCGCGGACCTGGCCAAGTTCACCGACAAGACCGCCCCGCGCGTCACCATCACCCACCACCCGGACGTGCGCCGCTCGCTCATGACCCAGAAGGCGTACGCCGAGGGCATGCGCGCGCTGGTCCTCTACACCGCCGCCGTCCAGGACGAGATCCTGATCAAGGAGCACGCCGGCGAGGACGCCTCCGCCGCGATCCGCCTGAACGACCTGCTCCTGCCGATCGTCAAGGGCTACGGCTCCGAGAAGTCCTACGAGCAGCTGGCGCAGTCCCTCCAGACCTTCGGCGGCTCCGGGTACCTCCAGGAGTACCCGATCGAGCAGTACATCCGGGACGCCAAGATCGACACCCTCTACGAGGGCACCACGGCGATCCAGGGCCAGGACTACTTCTTCCGGAAGATCGTCCGCGACCAGGGCCAGGCCCTGACCGCGCTCTCCGAGGAGATCAAGAAGTTCCTCGCCGAGGCCGCCGGCGGCGAGGGCCTGGCCGCCTCCCGCGACCAGCTCGCCAAGTCCGCCGCCGACCTGGAGGGCATGGTCGGCACCATGCTCACCGACCTGGCCGCCACCGAGCAGGACGTCAAGTCCATCTACAAGGTCGGCCTCAACACCACCCGCTTCCTGATGGCCTCCGGCGACGTTGTCATCGGCTACCTGCTGCTGCGCGGTGCCGCCGTGGCCGCCGAGAAGCTGGCCGGCGCGTCCGCCAAGGACAAGGCCTTCTACGAGGGCAAGATCGCCGCCGCCAAGTTCTTCGCGGCGAACATCCTGCCGGGCGTCACGGTCCAGCGCGAACTGGCCGAGAACATCGACCTCTCGGTCATGGAGCTGCCCGAAGAGGCCTTCTGACGGTCGCCGCCACCGGCGGCCGCACACCAACACGAGGGGCCCGCTCCCGGTCGGGGGGAGCGGGCCCCTCGCCCATGCGCCCCCGGAGGCGCGAGGGCGCCACGCGAGGCGCCGGCCGCCCGTTCGCGCTCCGTGACTCAGCGCCCCCGCCCGTCGTCCTCCCTGCCGGACAACCGCGCCACGCGCTGTCGCTGACCCCCGTACCCACCAGGCCCGGCGAGCGGCGCCGACCGCCGTAGCCTGACCGCCCACCGGGAAGCAGCCGTCCATTGAGCGTCGACGCGAGCGTGAACACCGATCTCCCCAAGGGCCACGCGGTCCTGTCCGGAGCCGACGGCAAACGGCCAAGTACGGCCGCTTCGGAATCCCGATCTACCTGGTCGTGGACCCCTACACCCAGGAAGTCGTCCTCCACACCCAGCCGACCGCCATCGGATACGTCGCGACACACACTCACAGGTACGGCACGGGCAAGCTCCCCAACCCACTCGCCGACGGCCGCACCTTCACCCTCGACGAACTCCCCCTCCCGGAGCCCGAGTCGGATGCCCACCGACAGTGAGCGTTTCCGTTCCCGGGGCGGAATGATCGTGTCGAAATCGCGCACGTGGCTGAGTATTTCCAAAAGGGCGGTCCCTGGCGGTAGTTGAATAGCGCGTATCAGTACACTTCTCCAACTCGCCCCGTGGGGAGGTGCCGCACTCGGCGGCGTAACGGGGTTGGGGGCCGTCGCCGGGAGGCGCGGCCGTGGCGATTCGGAGGAGAATCCGTGAGATCCAGAACTGGCGGCAGAGGGCGCGGGGGCCGGAGACGGGTGGCCCCCGGGCTGTGTGCGGCGCTCATCGTGGGGGCGCTCGCGCTGACCGGCTGTGGAGGTGACTCCGACAGCCCGGACGACGCCAAGGAGAACGGCGCGAACGCCTCTGCGGGAGCCACACCGCCGCCCGGCGACCAGGAATCCGGCCAAGGCGAGGACGCCGGCGAGGACGCCGGCGACGGAGGCACGACCGCCATCCGGACCGATCCCTGCGAACTGGCTTCGAAGAAGGACGTCGAGGGCGTTCTGGGAGCTCCGGTTCTGAAGGTCGAGAAGGCGAGTGTCGGCTCCAGCCCCGTCTGCTCCTGGGCGGTGGACGAAGGCGGCTTCGGAATCAGCGTTTCCGTGAAGTCGGAGAACGGCCGCACCGACTTCGAACAGCAGGAACAGACCACCCGTGACAGTACGAACACGCAGAAGGTCGAAAAGGTGACGGGCGTCGGCGACGCGGCCTTTGAACGGCACTCCGCCTACGGGCCCACCCTGTGGATGCTCAAGGGCGACCTGGTCCTGGAAATCCAGTACCAGACGTCGCTGGCAGCCGATCGCGGCGAAATGCAGCGCAAGATGGGTCGGCTCATCGCGTCGAAGTCCTGACCGAGTGCGCGGCGGGGAGGACGCGGGTGACCGAGTGGTGCCGTGT
>NZ_WMLF01000274.1 GCF_014156695.1 Streptomyces durbertensis
GGGCGGGGGAGGTGCCTCAGAGCTGCTCCAGCAGCTCCCAGAAGTGCTCGACGACGTCCGCGAGATAGCGGTGTCCGGCGTCGACGGAACCGTTGGCGGCCTCAGAGGAGGTGTCGATCCAGCTCAGCGAGGCGAAGCTGCGCTTGTGGAACTCGTCGTTCAGCCGTTCCAGCACACGTTCTACGTTCTCCTGCGGCGCGGTCGGCAGCAGCTTGCACACCGGCCGGACATACGCCTGCCAGCGCACGCTCGCCGCACTGCGCAGCATCTCCCGCAGCCGCGCGTCGCGGCCGGTGAGCTCAAGGTGGGTGCGCGCCGGCAGCCGCAGCAGGTCGGCGAGGACGGCCGCCTGCCGGTCGTTGCCGGTCCACTTGCCGGTACGTTCCACCTCCTCGTACTGGGCGACGGGTATCCCGACCTTGATCGCCACATCGGGCAGCGGAACGCCCGCCGCCATCCGGTGCTCGCGCAGCGTGCGCGGCGTGCCGAGCAGGTCCGACGGCGCGCACCACAGGGCGCCGGCGAGTGCGGCGATCTCGTCCTCGGTGGGGGCTTCCTCGTGCTGTTCCCACGCCGCGACCGTGGCCGGGGAGACCCGAACCCCGTACGCGGCGAACATGCCGTAGGCGACATGGGCAGGGGTCATCCCGAGGGCTTCTCTCAGCCTTCGCGCGGCGGTGGCGTCAAAAGGCGGTCTTGCGTGCATCCACCTACGGTAGGGAGGGATTCGTCGGTCGACCCACGGTACGTTCCTTCGAAAGCAAGTTGCGATCCTGGTATTCGCCTTGTAGTTACAGACCAACTGATACGTACCGTCACCATGAGCGGGCCCTGTCGGTGCTGTCGGCCACCTCAGCCCTTCACCGCGCCACCGAGCGTGAAACCCGTGCCGATCCGGCGGGACACCAACACGTACAGCAGCACCGCCGGCGTCGAGTACAGCATGGAGAACGCGGCGAGCTGCCCGTACAGCACACTGCCCGTGTTGCCGAAGAAGGTGAACACGCTCACCGACGCCGGCATGTTCTCCGGCGTGAGCAGCAGCATGAACGGCACGAAGAAGTTCCCCCACATCGCCACGAACGAGAACACCGTCACCACGAGCACGCCCGGCGCCATCAGCGGCAACACCACCCGGACGAGTGACTGCGCCGGCGAGGCGCCGTCCGTCCACGCCGCCTCCTCCAGCGACCGCGGCACCCCGTCCATGAAGCTCTTCATCAACCACACCGCGATCGGCAGCTGCGCCGTCGCCAGGAACAGCGCCGTGCCCCACAGGGTGTCGACCAACTCCACCCGCACGAACAGCCCGTACACCGGCACCATGATCGCCGTGATCGGCAGACTCGTCGCGAACAGGATCGTCAGCAGATACGGCCGCGTCAGCCGGGACCGGTACCGGGACAGCGGATACGCCGCCAGCGCCGCGCAGCACACCGTGACCAGCGTGGCGCCGCCGCAGAGCAGCAGACTGTTGGCCATCGGGGTGAAGGTGATCTCCTCGGTGAGCACCGCCCGGTAGTTCTCCAGCGTCGGCTCGCGCGGCGGGCTCGCCCGCAGATCCGCCCGCGCGTCCACGGACGCCGAAACCAGCCAGGCCAGCGGCAGCAGAAACGCCCCCGCCACCAGCAGCAGCGCGACGTCCGCCGCATGTCGCTGCCGCCCGCCCCGCCGCCGCACGCGCCTCACACCTCCTCGCGCAGCAGCCGCAGATACACGGCCGCGAACAGCCCGCCGACCAGCAGCAGCACCAGCGCCACCGCCGTGCCGTAGCCGATCAGGCTGTTGCGGAACGCCTGCTCGTACATGTACAGCGGCAGCGTCTGACTCCGGTTGCCGGGACCGCCCCGCGTCATCGCCCAGATCAGCCCGAAGACGGACAGCGTCTGCAGGGTGTTCAGCAGCAGGTTCGTGCCGATCGCCCGTCTGATCAGCGGCAGCGTCACAAACCACAGCCGCCGCACCGGCCCCGCCCCGTCCAACTGCGCCGACTCCCGCAACTCGTCCGGGACCTCCGACAGCGCGGCCGAGTAGACCAGCATCGAGAACGCCGTGCCCCGCCACACGTTCGCGAACGACACGGCCAGGATGGGCAGCGTGAACAGCCAGTTCTGACCCGGCAGCCCGAGGAACGCGGTGATCGCGTTGAGCGTGCCCTCCTCGCGGAAGAACGCGTACAGCAGGAAACCGGCCACCACCTCCGGCACCACCCACGCCGTCACCACCACCGCGCCCGTCAGCGACCGCACCGGCCGCGACGCGCGCCGCATCAGCACGGCAAGGCCCAGCCCCAACACGTTCTGCCCGAGGATCGACGAAAGCACCGTGAACACCAGCGTCAGCCACACCGCGTTCCGGAAGCCCTCGTCCGCGAACGCCCGCCGAAAGTTCTCCAGCCCCACAAACGACGCCGACTCCTGCCCCGACAACTGCGTGTCGGTGAACGCGATCACCACGCAGTAGACGATCGGCCCGGCGAGGAACAGCAGCAGCAACGCCGTCGCCGGCCCGAGCGGCAACCACCGAGCCACCGCCGTCCGCCGCCGGGCGCCGCCGCCGCCGCGTGGTGCCGACCGCTTGTCGAGGCGAACGGTGGTCGTCGGGGCGCTCACGGCCCGGTGACCGCCCCGCCGCTGATCGACCTGACCCGCTCGTCGTAGATCGCCGCAGCCCGGGCGGGCGGGGTGCCACCGGCCGTCACGTGCTCCATCGCCTCCTGGATCGCCGTCGAGACCTGCGGATAGACCGGCAGCGCCGGCCGGTAGTGCGTGAACTCCACCAGCCCGGTGAAGAACTCCACTCCCGGCATCGACCGCCGGTACTTCGGGTCGGCGGCGACGTCCTTCCGGACCGCGATACCGGCGTTGGCCACGTGGAAGTCCACGGAGTTCTCCCTGGTGCTGAGCACCTTCACGAACTCCCAGGCCAGATCGGGATTACCGGCCTTCGCCGGGATCGCCCACGTCCAGCCGCCCGACATGCTGACCCGCCCCGGCGACTGCCCGTGCTGCGTCGGCATCGGCGCCTGCCCCAGCACCTCGTGCCACTTCGGCCATGGCGTCCCACCGCCGCGCACCCAGTTGTTCCCCAGCCACGAGCCGTCCAGCGCGATCGCCAGCCGCCCCTCCGGCAGCCACTCACCCGGCACCCGCGTCGCCACGTTCGGGTCCAACGCGTCCGACGCCTTCGGGCCCAGGCCCTCCGTGTACACCGTGCGGACGAACTCCAGCGCGTCCCGGAACCCCTTCGAGCCCGTCACCCACTTCTCGCGCTTCGGGTCGTACAGCGGATCGGCGCCCGTCCCGTACAGCAGCATCTGGAAGCCCTGCATCGTCGCGGCCTCGCCCGCGCCCTTCCCGGTGAAGACGTTCAGCGGGATGACGTCCGGGACCCGCCGCTTGATCGTCCTGGCCGCCGCCAGCAGCTCGTCCCAGTCCTTCGGTCGCCAGTCGGCCGGAAGACCGGCCTTCGCGAAGACCTCCTTGTTGAACCACAGGCCGCGGGTGTCCGTGCCGTCCGGCACGCCGTACACCTTCCCGTCCTGCCCGCGCGCCGCCTCCTTCGCGCTGTCCTCGTAACGTGCCCAGTCCGGCCAGTCGGCCAGGTAGTCGTCCAGCGGGCGCAGCAGGCCGGCGGTGATGTCCGCGTTGATCAGGAACGTGTCCTCGTAGACCAGGTCCGGCGCCGTCTTCGGCGAACGCATCAGCTGCTGGACCTTGGTGTAGTAGTCGGCGTCCGGCGCCTTGATCGGCACCAGCTCCACCTTCTTGCCCGCGTGCGCCTTCTCGAACTGTGCCTTCACCCGGGCCAGGTGCTCGTCCATGATCTTCACGTTGTTGTCCATGGACTGCTTGTAGGACACCCGGACGGTGTCCGGCCCACCGCCGCCCGAGCTGCCGCAGCCGCTCAGCAACCCGGCCACCAGCGCTAACAGCGCGACGACGGCCACGCGGGCGCTTCGGCGGGTCCTGGCGCTTCGACGGGCTCCGGCGCTTCGACGGGCTCCGGCGCTTCGACGGGCTCCGGCGCTTCGGCGGCTTCTGGCGGTTCGCTTGGCGGTGGGGCGCACGGCGGCCTCCCGGGACGTCCCCGACCCCGTGAGGTACAGAGCCGGTGACACAAAGTGCTGGCGGACTGCTTCGGAAAGTACGGTCACCGCCACGCCCGGTCAATGGCGCCTACGGATGAGACGCCGCCGAAGCGGGCATCCTCTCCCCAGGAGAAACGGCCCGTCGACCCGGCCGGCCCACCCGGCTTGACTCGCGGGTAGGAAGGGCGGACAGTAAACCCGGTTCACCCCTCACACAAGGATTCCGTGGTGCCATGAACAAGGCATTCCTCAGCTGGCGGGGCCACAAGCCGGCCGTGGTCAGCAAGGTCCCCAAGCAGCACGACTGCCCGACCGCGTTCGGCCAGGCCGTGTACGACCGGAGGACCCAACTCGCCTGGTCGCAGGCGGAGTTGGCGCACCGCGCGGGCCTGGAGGAATCCGACATCGACCGCATCGAGCGCGGCGACGCCACCCCCAGCCTCCACCTCCTCTGCCGCCTCAACGAAGCAATGACCGACCAACTCACGGCGTGACACCCCGGGGGCGTCGCACGCCCCCGCCCACCCGTTCCCCGGCCTCTCCGCGTTAGGAGCGCGTCAAGATCCCCGCGCGCCCGTCGCGCTCACCACCGCTCTCGGCCTCGTCCGCCGCGCACGCGAGAATGCGACTCAGCTCGGCGGCAGCCGCCCAGCTGGACCTCCGCTCCTCCGCCTCCAGGACGACCCCCTCGCTTCCTCCCGGGCCCTCGCCCGCAAGGCGGTTTCGTCCAGTACATCTGAACGACGGGCGCCGCCACCCCCGGCCTGACCGACGAATCGCGGGTCAGATCGAGGTGTGGCGGCACCGTGGGCTTCGCCGAGAGACTGAGCACTTGCCCAGCGGTGGGCGGGATCCACGCAGCGGATCTCACTCAGGCGAAGATGGTGACCACCTTCGCGACGGCCTGACCCGCTGCCACCGCCTTGATGATTGCGTCGAGCCACGGCGTGAAGTCCGCGTTGACCCTTGCCGTCCAACGCCAGTTGTAGCCGGTCCGCTCCATGGTGCGCCAGCCTGCGGCCAGGGCTTGGTTTACCTCATGCTTGTTCCAGTCGCTGTCTCGCGATCCCGGCTCGAAGGTTCCGTGCAGCCTCCCGTTGTGGGCGAACACGTAGATGGTGGGCCGGGGGGACCTGTCCCTGATGGCCCAGACGAACGAGATGTTGTAGCTGATGGCTCCGGACACGTGGAAGTGCCCACTGTAGTTGTAGGCGCCGTTCCGGTGGAGGGTCAGATTCGACCAGCCGCCGACAGCTACTCCGCGGGGGAAGACCACTGGTCCGGCGTGGAGCGGACCGATCTGGGACCACAGCAGCTCCTCGTCTTCTTCCGCGGGTTCCGCGGCGGTGCCCACGGGCGCTGCTTCGCCATTCTGGAGCACCGCGTCCACGCGTTGGGAGAGGTCGACGGATGAGGAGTGCCCTTCGACGCTCTCTTCGCTGGTCACTTCTGCCTGGGTTTTCTTGGCGGTCTCATACTGCTGTACCGCGCGGACCACTTCGAGTCGTTCTGTGTAGCCGATGTCGACCATTTTTTCCTCCTATGGAATGAACGCTGCGAGCGACAGGATGGGCGGGGTTTGCGTTTCGGACGGTCTGGACTGATCTACGGCTCGTGCGGATCGTCCAATTCGATTTCGACTCTCCGCAAGGTGACGCGATGAATGCGCTCGCGCAGCTCCTCCCTGGAGCTGAGTTGGGCGAGGAGATCCCCTGCCTCACCGTCCGTCTCGGGCTGCTGCTCCGTGACCGGTGGGGGCGCGGCTGAGGGGGGATCGGCTGTTGCGGTCTCGTAGCCGGCGGCGTCGGGAACCTGAACGTCGTGGAATCGCGAAGTGCCGATCGTCGCGTCGATCTCTGGATCTTCCACGTTGCTGGTGTCGCCGTCGGCCATCTCGTTGGGAGCCCAGGTCATTCCCGGGTCGAGACGGTACGTCATTCCGCCGAAAGTCATACCGTCGGCCGAGGCGAGAATGCGAATCGACATCGGACCGCCTGCGTTCAGGATCTCCTCGCGCGAGAATTCCTGCCCGGAGCGCAAGGACACGTCGACCCAGCGCTCCGCTCCGGGTGCCATCAAGAAGGCGATACCGGAGTCTCTGCGTAGGATCTGGACCTCCCAGTCACGGTCGGCCAAGAACGACGGCAGTTCCGGTGTCAGGGTGATACGTGCGGGGGCGTCGAAGGGGTTGCGTACCAAGAAACGGCGGTTCACGAAGGCTGAGAGCAACCCGCCACCGCCGCCACCGCCCGGCACCGGTATGACGTTGCGCTGCGCGATGTTGTTGTCGAACGGTACGAGGCGCCACTCCGCCGTGGGCCCGACTGCGCAGGGATAGAACGTTGCGGGGTCGATGTTGCTCAGGTCGCCGTCAGCGCTGACTTCCATGAACAGGCACTCGTGTCCGACCGTACGCGGCTGCCAGCGGAAGGGGCCGACGATCACGCTGCCGTTCGGTGGGATTTCACCGGGCACGGTGACCTGAGGTGTGTCCATCGGCGCCCAGTCAGCAGGCCAGGACAGTCCGACTCCGGGGGAGGCGGAGTAGCCGCGCACCACTACGTTGCGGGCCGGCGTCGTCCCCCTGTTGCCGACGCGGACGTAGGCGTGGTTCACCTGTCCAGTCACTGGTGTCTCGTGTACGCCGTTGCCGCCTCCCGCACTCGGCGAAAGCCGGTTCCAGATGTTGGTGCACTCCCAGTGGACCGGTTGGAAGCCGTACTCGCCGTCACGCCCGTCGTTGATGTAGACATCGACCTTCGGCGGTGCCCCGGGTGCTGTCACCGGGGTGGGAGCACCGGAGGGCTGGTAGAGGCCTTGCTTCTCGAAGCTCCAACGGACCACCTTGTGGTATGTCCCGCCCCGATAACCCTCGAAGTCGGCCGTGCCGATGTCGGCGTTCATCAGGGCTGTGGCGAACACCTTGGGGTTCGGTGTCGGGGTGACCGGATCGCTCGCGAGAGATCCGATCGCCTTAAAGATGAGGAACATCGTTTGGCGCGCCGCGAGTTTGCGCCGGGCGACGTCTTGGGAATCGCCGCCGAGCGACCGGTACAGGCGGAAGTGCGTCGTCGAGAGGATCTGCTCGCTCGAGTAACTCCCGACG
>NZ_WMLF01000275.1 GCF_014156695.1 Streptomyces durbertensis
CGGCCGCCGTGGCCATAAGCTCCTCGGTCACCGTGCTGATGCTGCGCGAAACCGAGCACGTGGAGCCGGACGCGATCCGCGCGATCGCCGACGCGGCCCGCGAGGACCTGCACGGGCGTGCGCTGCGCGACCCCTCGCGACGCACGGCCGCCCGGGAGCTGGGGCAGGCGCTGGCGGTGGCGGCGGTCCAGCAGGGAGTGCCCCACCACCGCCTCTCCCCCGCCCCCGGCGGTGCGGACGGCGCCGGCGCTTCCCGGGGCGACCGCGCGCCGCGGCGGCCCACCTCTCACCGCTTCGAGGTCACGGACCGGGACGGCGGTCATCCGGTCTGCCTCATCCTGCGCGCCCGCCCGACGGAGGGCCTGCACCAGCTGACCGTCTACGACGTGCGGCAGAGCGACGGACGCTGCCCGGCGTCAGCGGGCTGACCCGGTCCCGCCGGCCGCCCCGTCCGCCCCACGTCAGCCCGACGCCGCCGACCAGTGGTAGAGCGTCATCGCCACGCTGGTCGCCAGGTTGTAGCTGGAGACCTGCGGGCGCATCGGGAGCGCGAGCAGCCGGTCGGCGCGGGAGCGGAGTTCGGCGGACACCCCGTGCCGCTCGGTGCCGAAGGCCAGCACCGCGTCGTCCGGCAGCCGTACGCCGCGCAGGTCCTCGCCCTCCGGGTCGAGCACGTGCAGGGGGCCGGGCGGGAGTTCGTCGAGGGTGAGGCGTTCGACGGCGGTGGCGTAGTGCAGTCCGGCGCCGCCGCGCACGGCGGCCGGGTGCCAGGGGTCGGCGGTGCCGGTGGTCACGACGCCGGTGGCGCCCATGCCGGCCGCCAGCCGTACGACGGCGCCGACGTTGCCGAGGTTGCGCGGGTCCTCCAGCAGGACGACGGGCGCCGGGCGGGGCAGGGCCCGCAGCGCGGCGAGGTTGGCCTCCCGGGGCCGGCGGCGGGCGAGCGCCGCGACCCCGGTCGGGTGGGCGCGGGGCAGCAGGCCGCGCAGGGTGTCGGCGGGGACCTCGTCGGCCAGCGCGTCGACGCGCTCGACCAGGTCGGGCGCGAGTTCGGCGGCGAGCGCCCGGGTGGCGGCGCGGTCGACGACCAGCAGCGCCTGGAGGGTCGCGCCGAAGCGGAGGGCGTGCTTGACGGCGTGGAAGCCGTCGAGCAGCACGCTGTCGGCGGGGGCGCCGGTCCACGCGGGCGGTACACGTCCGGCGGTCACCGGTCACCCGTCCCCTGCGGGCCGGCGTCCGGAGTGGCGGCCAGCTGCGGTTCGGCCGGCCGGGGCGGTTCCGCGACGGACGGCGGTGGCGCGGGCGCCCCGGCCGCACGCCCCGGTGGTGCGAGGCGCTCCCGTACGCGGGTGGCACGCGCCCCCAGCCACAGCAGCGCGGCCGTCGGCAGGAACACCGCGTCCGCGGCGATCATCGCCAGCGAGAAGAACGGCAGCCCGAGGATGACCGCGATCGACAGGTGCTCGACCATCATCACGGCGAGCAGCACGTTCTTCACGCGCCGGTTGAACAGCGTGAACGGGAACGCGACCTGCACGATCACCGTGCCGTAGGTGATGACCAGCATGATCAGGGCGCTGCCGCCGAGCACGTCCGCCAGTTGCGGCCACGGCGCGAAGTAGTCCAGGTGCATCGGGTACCAGACGGCGGTGCCGTCCTGCCAGCGCGAGCCCTGCACCTTGTACCAGCCGGCGGTGGCGTAGATCAGGCACACCTCCGCCATGATCACCAGGAGGGCGGCGTTGTGGACCAGGTTGCCCAGCGCCACACCGACGGTGTGCGGCTGCCCGCCGGGCCAGTGCGACACCAGGAACCACGCCCCCTGGGCCAGCCACAGCGCCCAGAAGAACAGCGCCCACCCCGGGCTCAGCAGTCCGGACAGCGTCACCACGGTCAGCGTCGAGCCGAGCAGCGCCCAGCCGGCCACACCGAAGCGGTCCAGCCGCTGCTCGGGGCGCACGCCGGCGCGCACCTCCGCCGCCCGGCGGCGCTCCCGGCGCGCGTCCAGCGACCACACCCGCGAGCAGCGGGTGAAGATCAGGTAGATCGCCATCAGATGGACGACGTTGTCGCCGCCGTCGCCCATGAACACACTGCGGTTCTGGAGTGACAGCACGCCGATCATGAACAGCACGGTGGCGGCTCTCGTCCGCCAGCCGACCAGCAGCGCGGCGCTCGCCGCGACCGCCGCGAAGTAGACGAACTCGAACCACAGCGCGCCGTCGGACCACAGCAGCACCGTGAACGCCTTGTTGCCGTCGATCAGCCGCTCGGCGAGCGTGAAGCTCCACGGCGAGTCCGGGCCGTACAGCTCGTGGCGGTGCGGGATCTCGCGCAGCAGGAACAGCAGCCAGGTGGCGGCGAAGCCGATGCGCACGATCGCCGTCTGGTAGGGGCCGAGCGCGCGGGAGACGACGGTGAGGAACGCGCGGGTGAGCGCGGCGTCGACGCGGGCCCCGAGCGGCCGCGGCCGGCCGGCCGCGGCGCTGACCGCGCCCGGGGCCGCGGGCGCCGGCTGGTCCGGGCCCGGCGCGGGCTGGTGCGGAAGGTTCATCGGCCAATCCCCGGTACGTCGGCGTCGGTCACGGGCCACCAGGGCAGCACGCGGTGGCGTGTCGTGT
The DNA here is from genome assembly GCF_014156695.1 of Streptomyces durbertensis. Lineage (GTDB taxonomy): Bacteria > Actinomycetota > Actinomycetes > Streptomycetales > Streptomycetaceae > Streptomyces > Streptomyces durbertensis. Next base: position 2,622 of record NZ_WMLF01000275.1, read on the forward strand.
CGTCCACCCGCTCCCCGGTCCACGGCGGCGGCTGGACCGGCGTCGTCGCCGACCGCAGCTGGACGCGCACGACCTCGCGCGCGTCCACCCCGGCCCGTTCGGTGAGCCGCAGCATCGCGATGCGCTTGAGGTACGCCTCGGCCAGCTCGCCGCGGGTGCCGGTGGGGCGGTTCTCGGCGTCGTGCGAGTTGGTGAAGAAGTCCCAGGCGCGGCGCAGCTCGTTCTGCGCGGTGTGGCTGGGGACGAGGTTGCCGCGGATGTCCTCGGCGTCGAACGCGGTGAGGTTCACCCACGGCCCGCTCTCCGACGCGCCGGACCCGTCGCGGGTCTCGACCCTGGCGTGCACGGCGACGTTCTGCTGGAGCGGGTTCGGCGCGAACAGTTTCCAGTTCTGCTCGAACTCGGGGTAGATCCACTGGTCGACGAGCTTGCCGTGCTGGCGGGAGATCGCGTTCGACGGGGCCACGTGCAGGAACACCATGCCGAGGTGGACGAGCACGCCCGCGACGAGCAGCGCGACCGCGCCGACCAGCAGCACCGCGCTCCCGGGCCGCAGCAGCAGGAACCCGTCCGGCCCCCGCGCGGCACCGTCCCCGGCTGCCTCTCCGGGGTCTCCGGGGTCTCCGGGGTCTCCGGCAGCGTCGGCGCCGTGTCCGGCGGTGTCGGCCTCCGGCGTCACCCGCGTGCCGGGCGCGTCGTCCGCACCCCGCGCGTCGTCCGCGCCACCGTCTCCGTTCGGCTGCATCGTTTCCCCGGTTTCCTCGGTCTGCTCCCCGAAGGTTAGTCCCGCTCTTGACACCCCGGCGTGCGGCCGACCACCATTGGACCGAACGATCGGTCGGTTGGTCGGTTGGCGCGAGGGAGTTCACCGATGACAACAGTGCTGCCGGAGCGCGGTCCCGGCGGGGACGTCGGCGGGGGCGTCGGCGCGGACGAAGCAGCCCTCCAGGCCGCCTTCGACGCGGCGATCAGCGCTGACGAACGCATCGAGCCGAGGGACTGGATGCCCGACGGCTACCGGGCCACGCTCATCCGCCAGATCGCCCAGCACGCGCACTCCGAGATCATCGGCATGCAGCCCGAGGCGAACTGGATCACGCGCGCGCCCTCGCTGCGCCGCAAGGCGATCCTCATGGCGAAGGTGCAGGACGAGGCCGGCCACGGGCTGTACCTCTACAGCGCCGCCGAGACACTCGGCGTCAGCCGGGACGAACTGCTGGACAAACTGCACTCCGGCCGCCAGAAGTACAGCTCGATCTTCAACTACCCCACGCTGACCTGGGCCGACGTCGGCGCCATCGGCTGGCTGGTGGACGGCGCCGCGATCACCAACCAGGTCCCGCTGTGCCGCTGCTCCTACGGGCCGTACGCCCGCGCGATGGTGCGCGTCTGCAAGGAGGAGTCCTTCCACCAGCGGCAGGGCTACGAGCTGCTGCTCGCCCTCAGCCGGGGCACGCCCGCCCAGCACGCCATGGCGCAGGACGCGGTCGACCGCTGGTGGTGGCCGTCGCTGATGATGTTCGGCCCGCCGGACGCCGAGTCCGCGCACTCGGCGCAGTCGATGGCCTGGAAGATCAAGCGGCACGGCAACGACGAGCTGCGGCAGCGCTTCGTGGACATCTGCGTCCCGCAGGCCGAGGCCCTCGGCCTCACCCTGCCCGACCCCGACCTCCGGTGGAACGAGGAGCGCGGCTCCTACGACTTCGGCGAGATCGACTGGTCCGAGTTCCAGCAGGTGCTCAAGGGCAACGGGCCCTGCAACGAGCAGCGCATCAGCCAGCGCCGCCGGGCGCACGAGGAGGGCGCGTGGGTGCGCGAGGCCGCCGCCGCGTACGCCCGCAAGCGCGCCGCCGCCCCCAGCAACGAGGACGGACGACGATGAGCGAGACCAGTCAGCAGCACCGGGCGAGGGCCGAGTGGCCGCTGTGGGAGGTCTTCGTCCGCAGCCGGCGCGGCCTCTCCCACACCCACGTCGGCAGCGTGCACGCCCCGGACGCCGCGCTCGCCCTGCGCAACGCCCGGGACCTCTACACCCGCCGCAGCGAGGGCGTCTCCCTGTGGGTCGTGCCCGCCGACCGGATCACGGCGTCCTCCCCCGACGAGAAGGACCCGTTCTTCGAGCCGGCCGCCGACAAGGCCTACCGGCACCCGACGTTCTACGAGGTCCCCGAGGGGGTGCGGAACCTGTGAGCGGCACGTACGAGACACCCGGCGGCACGCACGAGACACCCGGCGACCCGCACGGCGGCCGCGACCGCCCCGGCCACCGGGCGGCGCTCGCCCTGGGCGACGACGCGCTGGTCCTCGCCCAGCGGCTCGGCGAGTGGGCCGGCCACGCCCCCGAGCTGGAGGAGGACGTCGCCCTCGCCAACATCGCGCTCGACCTGCTCGGCCAGGCCCGCACGCTGCTCTCCCTCGTCGGCGACGAGGACAAGCTGGCGTACCTCCGCGAGGAGCGCGAGTTCCGCAACGTCCAGCTCGTCGAGCAGCCGAACGGCGACTTCGCGCAGACGATCATCCGCCAGCTCTACTTCTCCGTCTACCAGGAGCTGCTCTACGGCCAGCTGGCCGGCTGCCGCCCCGAGGACGCCACGCCGGTCGCCGCGCTCGCCGCGAAGGCGGTCAAGGAGACCGCCTACCACCGCGACCACGCCGAGCAGTGGACGCTGCGCCTCGGCGACGGCACCGAGGAGAGCCACCGCCGCGCCCAGCACGCGGTGGACGCGCTGTGGCGCTACACCGGCGAGCTGTTCCAGCCCGTCGAGGGCCTGGACGTCGACTGGGACAACCTCCGCGCCACCTGGACGACCAGCGTCCGCTCCGTCCTCGAACAGGCCACGCTGCGGGTGCCGGAAGGTCCGCAGAGCGCCGTCTGGGCGGCCGGCGGCGGCCGGCAGGGCGTGCACACCGAGCCGTTCGGCCGGCTGCTCGCCGAGATGCAGCACCTGCACCGCAGCCACCCGGAGGCGTCATGGTGACCGACACCGCCGCCGCTTCCCCTCGGACCGCGCCGGAGGCGGACGCACCCACCGCCCTGGAGGCCGAGCTGCTGCGGCTGGCCGGTTCGGTGCCCGACCCGGAGCTGCCGCAGCTGAGCCTCGCCGACCTCGGCGTCGTCCGCGCCGCCCGGCGGCACCCGGACGGCCGCGTCGAGATCGCGCTCACCCCGACCTACACCGGTTGCCCCGCCGTCGAGACCATGGCCGAGGACATACGGCGGGTCCTGGCCGAGCACGGCCACCGCGACACCGCCGTCCACACCGTCCTCTCTCCTCCCTGGACCACCGACGACATCACCGCCGAGGGCCGCCGCAAGCTCGCCGAGGCCGGGATAGCCCCGCCGAGGCCCGGCGGCCCGGCGCCGTCCGGCGGTCCCGTCCCGCTGACGCTCGCCGTCCGCTGCCCCCACTGCGGCTCCACCGAGACCGAGCTGCTGAGCCGCTTCTCCTCCACCGCCTGCAAGGCGCTGCGCCGCTGCGTCGCCTGCCGGGAGCCTTTCGACCACTTCAAGGAACTGCTGTGATCTTCCATCCGCTGCGGGTCGCCGAGGTCGAGCCGCTCACCGAGGACTCCGTGGCGGTCACCTTCGAGGTGCCGGCCGAGCTGCGGGAGACGTTCCGGCACCTCCCCGGCCAGCACCTCAACCTGCGCCGGGTCACCGGCGGCGAGGAGATCCGCCGCTCCTACTCCGTCTGCTCCCCGGCCACCGAGGCGCCCGAGCCGCCGGTGCTGCGCATCGGCGTCCGCCGGGTCGAGGCGGGCGCGTTCTCCCAGTACGCGCTCAAGGAGCTGGCCGCCGGAGACGTCGTCGAGGTCATGCCGCCCACCGGCCGCTTTGTCCTCCGCCCCCGCCCCGGCCGGTTCGCCGCGATCGTCGGCGGCAGCGGCATCACGCCCGTCCTCTCCATCGCCGCCACCCTCCTGGCCCGCGAACCCGAAGCCCACTTCCACCTGCTCCGCAGCGACCGCACGGTGGCCTCCACGATGTTCCTGGAGGAGACCGCCGAGCTGAAGGACCGCTACCCGGACCGCTTCCAGCTGATCACCGCGCTCTCCCGCGAGGAGCAGCAGGCGGGGCTGCCGCCGGGCCGCCTCGACCGCGAACGACTGGCCGCCCTGCTGCCCGCCCTCTTCCCGGTCGACGACATCGACGGCTGGTACCTGTGCGGGCCGCTCGGCCTGATCGGTTCCGCCGAGGCGGCACTGGCCGACCTCGGCGTCCCCAGGGACCGCGTCCACCAGGAGGTCTTCCACGTCGCAGACACCACCCCGTCCGCCCCCGCGCCCGACCTCACGCCCGACGGCGCCACCGTCACCGCCACCCTCGACGGCCGCAGCGGCACCTGGCCCGTACAGCAGGGCGAGACCGTCCTCGACACCGTGCTCCGCAACCGCGCCGACGCCCCCTACGCCTGCAAGGGCGGCGTCTGCGGCACCTGCCGGGTCCGCGTCCTGGCCGGCGAGGTCCGCATGGACCGCAACTACGCCCTGGAGGACGACGAACTCGCCGACGGCTACGCCCTCGCCTGCCAGTCCCACCCCACAACC
>NZ_WMLF01000276.1 GCF_014156695.1 Streptomyces durbertensis
GGGTGAGAATGGGGGTGATGCCGCACATGACAAGCACGGGCGGTGGGGGCGACTGGACTCTTGTGGTCCCCCTCAAGCCTCTGACCAGGGCAAAGAGCCGACTTTCCGCCTCAGTCGGGGAGGCGGCGCGGGCACGGCTGGCGCTGGCCTTCGCGCAGGACACCGTGCACGCCGCGATGCGCTGTCCCCGCGTGCGGACTGTGGTGGTCGTCACGGACGACGTGCGCGCCGGGCGTGTCCTGACCGGGCTGGGAGCGGGGGTGGTGCCCGACGTGGCGGGCGGCGGACTCAACGCCGCGCTGCGTCACGGGGTCGCGCGGGCCCGCGCGGAGCGGGTGGCCGGCGCGGTGGCGGCGCTCAACGCCGACCTCCCGGCGCTGCGGCCGGCGGAGCTGTCCCGGGTACTGGCCGCCGCGGCGGCCGTGCCGCGCGCCTTCCTCCCGGACGCGGCCGGCACCGGGACGACGCTGCTGGCGGCCGGCGCCGAGGTGGCGTTGCGCCCCGCGTTCGGCTGGCAGTCACGACGACGGCACCTCGCCTCGGGGGCGGTGGAGCTGTCACCGCCGGACGTGCCCGGCGTCCGTCAGGACGTGGACACCGGCGAGGACCTGCTGGCGGCGCTGGAACTGGGTGTGGGCACCCACACACTCGGCGTCCTGGACCGACTCGACGACTTCGACGCGTTCAGAGGCGCGGCCAGAGGCATCGTCGAAGACGCGGTCGAGGACGCGGCCGAAGACGCGGTCAGAGCGTCTGGAGTGTCACCAGCGTGACGCGCAACGCCCCGCCCTCGCCCTCGGTCTCCAGCCGCACCCGCTGTCCGGGGCGGAGGAGGCGCAGTCCGCCGGCGTCGAAGGCCGCGGCGTCGAACGGCACCGGCGTGCCGTCGTCGAGCAGCACACTGCCCGACCTGGTCTGCGGATCGTAGGTGTACGCGGTGGCCTGCATGGGGCAGAGCCTAGTGCCTGACCGGCCTCGCGCTCCTCGGCGCCCGACCGGCCCGGCCGCCGGGGACCGGCCCGCCGCGGACCGGCCCGTGGGCGCGTCGGTCTCCGGCGGCCGGGCGGGACCGGGCCCGACCGCACGCGACCGCGGGCCGGGCTCCCGACGAAGGTCCGGCGCCGCACCCGCCGTCCGCGTCAGCGCTTGCGCGCGGTGGTCTTCTTCGCGGTGCTCTTGCGGGCCGTCGTCTTGCGGGCCGGGGCCTTCTTGGCGGTGGTCTTCTTCGCCGGCGCCTTCTTGGCGGTGGCCTTCTTCGTCGTGGACTTGGCCGGGGCCTTCTTCGCGGTGGTCTTCTTGGCCGTGGTCTTCTTGGCGGTCGCCTTCTTCGCCGTCGTCTTCTTCGCGGTGGTCTTCTTGGCCGCCGCCTTCTTCGCGGCCGCCTTCTTGGTGGCGGCCTTCTTGGTCGAAGTGCCGCCGGACAGGCTGCCCTTGGGAGCCTTCTTGACCGCCACGTCGTTCTTCGGAAGCTTCTTGGTGCCGCTGACCAGGTCCTTGAAGCCCTGGCCCGCGCGGAACCGCGGCACCGAGGTCTTCTTGACCCGCACCCGCTCACCGGTCTGCGGGTTGCGGGCGTAGCGGGCGGGGCGTTCGACCTTCTCGAACGAGCCGAAACCCGTCACGGAGACCCGGTCTCCCGCGCACACCGCGCGGACGATCGCGTCGAGCACGATGTCGACCGCGTCGGCCGCCTGCTGGCGGCCGCCCAGCTTGTCCTGGATCGCTTCAACGAGCTGCGCCTTGTTCACGTCTTCCCCTTCGGAGACATTGCCGGAACGAATGTGTTCAAGCTTTTTCGCACGGTAGGCAGATATATACCGCAAATCAAACACGAAACGGGCTAATCACCCTTGTGCCGCAACGAACTGCCGGTCACGCAGGGGGGAAGCGGCCTGCCGCTATGTCTTCCAGCTCCTCCATCAGCCGATCCAGTCGCCGCGCCGCCGCGGCCAGATCCTGCTTCGACGCGGCCGTGATGGCGAGCAGCCTGCGAGCGAGCACCGCCCGTTCACTCTCCGGGACGTGCAGTGCGCGCACTCTGCGGTGCGCCTCCTTCAGACGGGCGGCGACGGCCTCGTACAGCTCGAGTTGACTGTCGCCTTCCATGCACCGATTGTGCCACCTGGGGTGAGTTGTCGCCTCACGAGGGTCCAACGACTCGCCCGAGACCATTGGAACGGATCGGTGGCACGCCAGTCAATTACCGGCCAACTCCGGTGATCCAAAGATGAGTTCGAGCCACCAGAACCGCCATTCGAGGGAGTCGGCCCCGGACAGCGCAACGGCGCCCCCACCCGGACGGGTGGGGGCGCCGTTGCGGACCGAACAGACGGCCGGGGACTGTCGGGCGGAACGGTCAGGCGACCTGCGTCCTCGGTGTGAAGGACGGGCGGTTGGCCTCGTAGGCGGCGATGTCGTCCTCGTGCCGGAGGGTGATGCTGATGTCGTCCAGCCCCTCCAGCAGCCGCCAGCGGGCGTTCTCGTCCAGTTCGAAGGCGGCTTCGACGCCCGGGGCCAGCACCTTGCGGGCGACCAGGTCGACGGTCACCTCCGCGGTCGGGTCGGCCTCGGTCAGCTCCCAGAGCGCGTCCACCGTCTCCTGCGGCAGCACCACGGTGAGCAGGCCGTTCTTCAGCGAGTTGCCGCGGAAGATGTCGGCGAAGCGGGAGGAGATGACGGTCTTGAAGCCGTAGTTCTGGAGCGCCCAGACAGCGTGCTCACGGGAGGAGCCGGTACCGAAGTCGGGGCCGGCGACCAGCACCGTGGCGCCCGCCCGCTCGGGGCGGTTCAGAACGAACTCCTCGTCCTTGCGCCAGGCTTCGAAGAGACCGTCCTCGAAGCCGTCCCGGGTGACCTTCTTCAGCCAGTGCGCGGGGATGATCTGGTCGGTGTCGACGTTGCTGCGGCGCAGCGGCACCGCCCGACCGGTGTGCGTGGTGAAGGCTTCCATGGCTGATCAGACTCCCGCGGGCGTGCGTACGTCGGTCACTTCGGTCAGGTCGGCCGGCGCGGCCAGGCGGCCCACCACGGCGGTGGCGGCGGCCACCTGCGGCGAGACCAGGTGGGTACGGCCGCCCTTGCCCTGCCGGCCCTCGAAGTTGCGGTTCGAGGTCGACGCCGACCGCTCACCGGGGGCGAGCTGGTCGGGGTTCATGCCCAGGCACATGGAGCAACCCGCGTGCCGCCATTCGGCCCCGGCGGCGGTGAACACCTTGTCCAGCCCCTCCTCGACGGCCTGGAGCGCCACCCGGACCGAGCCGGGGACCACCAGCATCCGCACGCCGTCGGCGACCCGGCGCCCGGAGAGCACCTCCGCCGCCGAGCGCAGGTCCTCGATACGGCCGTTGGTGCAGGAACCGACGAACACCGTGTCCACGGCGACCTCGCGCAGCGGCTGCCCGGCGGTCAGACCCATGTACTCCAGCGCCTTCTCGGCCGCCAGGCGCTCGCTGGGGTTGTCGAAGGAGGCCGGGTCCGGCACCGAGGCGGACAGCGGCGCGCCCTGCCCGGGGTTGGTGCCCCAGGTGACAAACGGCGACAGTTCGGTGGCGTCGATGACCACCTCTCGGTCGAAGACCGCGTTGTCGTCGGTGCGCAGCGTGCGCCAGTAGGCGACGGCGGCGTCCCAGTCGGCGCCCTCGGGAGCGTGGTCCCGGCCGCGCAGGTACGCGAAGGTGGTGTCGTCGGGGGCGATCATGCCGGCGCGGGCGCCGGCCTCGATCGACATGTTGCACACCGTCATCCGGGCCTCCATCGAGAGCTTCTCGATGGCCTCGCCCCGGTACTCCAGCACATAACCCTGGCCGCCGCCGGTACCGATGCGCGCGATGACCGCGAGGATCAGGTCCTTGGCGGTGACCCCCTCGGGCAGCTCGCCGTTGACGGTGATCGCCATGGTCTTGAACGGCGTCATGGGCAGCGTCTGCGTGGCCAGGACGTGCTCGACCTGGCTGGTGCCGATACCGAACGCCAGCGCGCCGAAAGCGCCGTGGGTGGAGGTGTGGCTGTCGCCGCAGACCACCGTCATGCCGGGCTGGGTGAGGCCCAGCTGCGGCCCGACGACGTGCACGACGCCCTGCTCGACGTCGCCCAGCGGGTGCAGCCGGACGCCGAAGTCCGCGCAGTTCTTGCGCAGCGTCTCCAGCTGGGTGCGGGAGACCGGGTCGGCGATGGGCTTGTCGATGTCGAGGGTCGGGGTGTTGTGGTCCTCGGTCGCGATGGTGAGATCGGTCCTGCGGACCTGGCGGCCGTTCTTGCGCAGCCCGTCGAACGCCTGCGGGCTGGTCACCTCGTGCAGCAGGTGGAGATCGATGAAGAGGAGGTCGGGCTCACCTTCAGCACGCCGGACGACGTGGTCGTCCCATACCTTCTCCGCGAGTGTCCGTGCCATCGCATTCCCTCCAGCCGGCTGCGTTGCCGACCACGTGTGTAGTGGCGTTCAGAGACGTCCGCCCACCGCGTCCCCCGGCTGTCGGTGGTGGCCGTTATGCAAGCGTGGCGGGTTTCGAGCCGAATTGAACTTGCGTTTCGTAATGTGAGACGCAAGTATCGACGCATGGACAACTCTGGTGGCGCCTCGAGCGGAGTGGGCGTTCTCGACAAAGCGGCTCTGGTACTGAGCGCTCTGGAGTCCGGTCCGGCCACGCTCGCCGGACTGGTCGGGGCGACCGGACTGGCGCGCCCGACGGCGCACCGGCTGGCGGTCGCCCTGGAACACCACCGACTGGTGGCGAGGGACATGCAGGGCCGGTTCATCCTCGGCCCGCGCCTGTCCGAACTGGCGGCGGCGGCCGGCGAGGACCGGCTGCTCGCCTCGGCCGGGCCGGTGCTGACACATCTGCGGGACGTGACGGGCGAGAGCGCCCAGCTCTACCGCCGACAGGGCGACATGCGCATCTGTGTGGCCGCCGCCGAACGGCTCTCCGGCCTGCGGGACACCGTCCCGGTGGGCTCCACGCTGCCCATGAAGGCGGGGTCGGCCGCCCAGGTGCTGATGGCCTGGGAGGAACCCGAGAGACTGCACCGCGGCCTCCAGGGCGCGCGCTTCACGGCCACCGCACTCTCCGGCGTGCGACGCCGCGGCTGGGCCCAGTCGGTGGGCGAGCGGGAGCCCGGCGTGGCCTCCGTCTCGGCGCCGGTGCGCGGGCCGTCGAACCGGGTGGTCGCGGCCGTCTCCGTCTCGGGCCCCATCGAGCGACTCACCCGCCATCCCGGTCGGATGCACGCGCAGGCGATCATCGAGGCCGCCAACCGGCTGTCGGAGTCCCTCCGCCGCAGCTAGGGCCTGTCCGGCGACTCAGAGAGCCCGCAGGGACCACCCCCCGACTTCGAGGCCGCCCCCCGCCGCCACCCACGGCGACGGGGGGCGGCCTCGGCGCGTCCTGGGCGCGCCCTCGGAGGCACGCACCCAGTGCCCCGCGGCACCACCCTCAGGCGCCGCGCGCCGCGAGGCGCTGTGCGGCCGTCTCCCCGCGCCGACCGACCGGTATGACGCCGGTCGCCGCGCCGAGCCCGGACTCCGGCATGTTGACGTACACGGACTCGTAGCGGCCCGCCGGCACGACGTACGTCTCGTGCCAGAAGCCGACCTTGTCGCGCCCGGCCCGCAGGCGCCGGTTGAACGCCGCCCACGCCGGGCGGTGGCTCCCGTCCGACGCCGAGGCGTACGCCAGCAGCTTCTCGTGCGACGACCAGTACTGGACGATGTGGATGTCCCGCAGGCCGCCCCGCAGCAGCCGGTAGCCGAGCAGACCGCTGTCCTTGTCCTGGGACAGCTCGCGCAGCATCCCCGGCATCGCCCGGAACACCGGGAACCAGCTGCGCACCGCCAGCAGGTTGGTGAAGCGCATACCGATGAGGAAGACGGTGATCTCCCCTTCGGCTGCGGCGGTTGTCCTGCCCTGGTTGATGGAAGCTCCCACGACATCCCCCTCGATCTCGGGTCCGGTCCGGCACCCCTCCTTGGAGAGTGCCGCTATCCATGATTGGATAGTGCCACTCTCCGAGCGGGAGCGCAAGAGGGAACCACGGAGGTTCGCCCCTGGCGGTGAAGCCGCCGGGGCGGCGAGGAGCGGGAGGGTCGCGATGCGGCTTGCCGAACTGAGCGAGCGGAGCGGGGTCTCCACCGCGACGATCAAGTACTACCTGCGGGAGGGGCTGCTGCCACCGGGCGAGCGCGTCACCGCCACGCAGTCCGAGTACAACGAGGACCATCTGCGCCGGCTGCGGCTGGTCCGGGCGCTGATCCAGGTGGGTCGGGTACCGGTGGCGACCGCGAGGGAGGTGCTGGGCGCCGTCGACGACAACGCCCTGGACATGGACGAGCGGCTCGGCGTCGCGGTCGGCTCACTGCCGCACCAGGCCCCGGGGAGGCCCGAGGAAGCGGAGGACCCGCACGTGCGCGCCGCCCGGGAGACGATCGACGGCCTGCTGGCCGAGTTGGGCTGGCACGCGAGGCCGTCCTACCCCGCCGCCGAGTCCCTCGTCACCGCCGTGGCGACGCTGCGCCGGCTCGACTACCCCTGCGACGTCGCCAGCCTGCTCCCCTACGGCCGGCTCGCGACCGAGCTGGCCGTCAGCGATCTGGACATGATCTCCGCGATCGAGGCGCCCGTCACACAGCTGGAAGCGGCCGTGGCGCTGACCGTGCTCTACGAGCCGGTGCTGCTCAGCCTGCGGCGCATGGCCCACGCCGAGGAGTCCCGGCGCCGCTACTCGACGGGCGGGGAGGGCGGCGCCCCGGCGAAACAGGCGGGGCCGGCGAACGGATGAAACGCGTCGGGCCCGGCACCTGAGAGGTGCCGGGCCCGACGTCGATCGAGTACCCCCGACCGGATTCGAACCGGCGCTACCGCCTTGAGAGGGCGGCGTGCTAGGCCGCTACACAACGGGGGCTCCATCGCGGCTCTCGGAGAGAGCCAGTACCCCCGACCGGATTCGAACCGGCGCTACCGCCTTGAGAGGGCGGCGTGCTAGGCCGCTACACAACGGGGGCATCGATCTAAGCGAAGCGAAGATCGCGCTGGGCTACCAGGACTCGAACCTAGACTAACTGAACCAGAATCAGTCGTGCTGCCAATTACACCATAGCCCACTGAGACGCAAGCTCCTGCGGAGCTCTTATCTTAGTGTCCGCCTCCCGGTTTCGGCCTTTCGGCCTGCCC
>NZ_WMLF01000277.1 GCF_014156695.1 Streptomyces durbertensis
GGCGGGCGGGTGCACGCGCTGGTGCAGAAGCCGGAGGGCGAGGGCCCGTTCCCGACCGTCTTCGACATCCACGGCGGTCCGACCTGGCACGACAGCGACGCGTTCGCCGCCCAGCCGGCGGCCTGGGTCGACCACGGCTACGCCGTCGTACGGGTCAACTACCGGGGCTCCACCGGCTACGGCCGGGAGTGGACGGACGCGCTCAAGCACCGCGTCGGGCTCATCGAGCTGGAGGACATCGCGGCGGTCCGCGCCTGGGCGGTCGAGTCCGGGCTGGCCGACCCCCGGCGGCTGGTGCTGACCGGCGGCTCCTGGGGCGGCTACCTGACGCTGCTGGGACTCGGCACGCAGCCGGACGACTGGGCGGTGGGGATCGCGGCCGTGCCGGTCGCCGACTACGTGACCGCCTACCACGACGAGATGGAGGCGCTGAAGTCCCTCGACCGGACGCTGTTCGGCGGCGGGCCCGACGAGGTGCCGGAGCGGTTCGCGGCGTCGTCGCCGCTGACGTACGTGGACCGGGTGCGGGCGCCGGTGTACATCTCGGCGGGCGTCAACGACCCGCGCTGCCCGATCCGGCAGGTGGAGAACTACGTCGAGCGGCTGGTCGGGCGCGGGCACCCGCACGAGGTGTACCGGTACGACGCCGGGCACGGCTCGCTGGTGGTGGCCGAGCGGGTGAAGCAGGTCGGCCTCGAGCTGGACTTCGCCCGCCGGCACCTGCCGGACGCTGACGCTGACGGGCGCTGACGCCGGAAGCGCTGAGGGCCGGGCGTTCGCCGGCTCGGCCGGTGCCTCAGCCCGCCTGCGGCGCGTCGACCGGCTCGGCTGCCCGGCCGGCGGTGCCGGCGGCGGCCGGGCCGGGGGCGTCGCTGTCGGCGGCGCCTCCGGCGTTCGGCGAGGCGTCGGCGTCCGCGGCGTTCGGCGAGGTGTCGGCGTCCGCGGCGGCGCCCGGCTTCGGCGACGTGCCGCCGCCCGGTGTGCCGCCGCTCGCGGTGATGCCCAGTTCGGCGTCCCGGGCGAGCTCCAGGTCCCGCCGGAAGAAGCGGAACCACATGAAGAGCGCGAACCCCACGAAGGCGAACCACTCGGCCGAGTAGCCGAGGTTCTGGAACGCCTTGAGGTCCAGTCCCGAGCCCTTGGGCAGGGTCGGCGGTACGGCCTTCAGCGGTTCCGGCAGCAGTTTCGGGTCCTGCACGGTGATCCAGGCGTCCTGGACGTCGTAGGGCACGAGGTTGACCAGGACGGCGGCGCTGACCCGGCCGATGCGCCCCTCACCGAGGCCGGTGGTGTCGCCGATCGTCTCGTTCGACTGGAGTGCGCCGGTGACGGTGGTGCGGCCGGACGGTGGCGGCGGGACGTCGGACGGGTCCGGGTCGCCCGGCAGCCAGCCCCTGACCACCGGCAGCGCCGCGCCGTGGCCGTCCTTCGCGCCGGGGTCGGCGTCGAGCCGCAGCAGGCTGACGACGTAGGAGCCGCGTTCGCCGTCGAGGGTGCGGCCCGGGGAGAGGAACTGGTGCTGGGTGTCGTAGCTGCCGGTGGCCTCGGCGATCCGGCCGGAGGTCTGCCGGGAGACGGGCAGCAGCTCGGCGAGGGGTTCGGCGGGCTGCTGGGCGGCCTGTTCCGTCTGTCCCTGGTGGGTGCGGTGGGAGTCGACGCGGTCCTCGAAGCGGCTGAGCTGCCAGCTGCCCATGAAGAGGCAGAACGGGATGGACAGCACGACGAAGATGTTGATCGCCCACCAGCGCGGGGTCAGCAGGAACCGGTACACACGTCAACGGTACGGGTGCCGGGGCGGCGCGCCCGTACCGGCCCCCGCCTACCGGCCGCCGCCGCAGGTCGGGCGGGACAGGCGTCGGCGGGACCGGCGCGGCCGGCGGGGTGCGGCGGGCGCGCGCGTCGCCGTGGTCAGGACGTCGGCAGCGGCTGCGTGCGGTAGACGGTTCCGCCGCAGGCACCGGTGAGGTACGCCGCGGGCAGGCGGGGTTCGCCGGAGGCGGGGGTGTAGCGCAGGACGACGGCGGTCTCGGCGCCGCCTCCTCCCCCGCCGGTGCCGAACGTGTCGAGGCCGTTGATGTCCTCCTGCTGGTCGGGCACCTTGCCGCCTCCGGAGCCGCCCGCGCCGCCGCTGCCGTCGCCGCCCGTCTGGTCGCCGCCGTCGCCGCCGTCACCACCGCCGCCGTCAGCGCCGCCCGTGGTAGGTGTCTCACCGCCGCCGGTGGCGGTCAGCTCGCCGCCGCCCTTGATCCGGCAGGTCTCGTCGGAGACGTTCGTCAGCCGGAAGTGGCCGTAGATCCGGCCGTTGTTGTTCGGCTCGGCGACCGACACCACGGGCTGACCGAGCTGGTCGCGGGTGCAGCTCGGCGCGGTCGGCGCCAGTTCCTCGTGGTCGGGCGCGTCCTCGTGGGGCACGGGGTCGTCGTCCTTGCCCTTCGCGTCGCCGCGGCTGCCGTCGGGGCCGGTGTGCCGTTCGCCGCCGGCGGAGCCGTCGACCGCCGCGCCGGCGCCGCTGGCCGCCGCGTCGGCGCTCTGCGCGGCGTTGGCGGAGTTGTGCGCGTTGAGGGGGCCGGGCACCACGCCCGCCCGCATCAGCGGAAGCGTCACTCCCACGGCGAGCGCGGCCGCGCCGACGCCGATCAGCGCGTTGCGGCGGCGGGCGCGGCGGACGGGGATGGTGCGGCGGATGTGCTCCAGCGCGTCCGGGCGGGGTTCGGGTTCGCCGGCCGCGTCGCGCAGGAGCCGGCGCAGCGCCTCCTCGTCCGCGGAGTCGAGTCCGCGGACGAGGCTGCCGCCGGCGTCGTCCGGGCCGCCCGTGCTGTCGCCGGCGTGCGGGTCGTGCTGGTTGTCGTGGGGGCCGTCGTGCTTGCCCTCGCTCATGCCGGTGTCTCCATCGCTACACGCAGAGCGGCGATACCGCGTGATCCGTACGCCTTGACCGAGCCCCGCGATATCCCGAGTGTCTGGGCCACCTGCTCTTCCGTCATGTCGGCGAAGTACCGCAGCACCAGGACCTCGCGCTGGCGGCGCTGCAGGCCGCGCAGGGCGCGTTTCAGCTCGTCGCGCTCCAGTTGCTCGTAGGCGCCCTCCTCGGCGCTGGCCATGTCCGGCATCGGCTTGGACAGCAGTTTCAGGCCGAGGATGCGGCGGCGCAGAGTGGACCGGGAGAGGTTGACCACGGTCTGCCGGAGGTAGGCGAGCGTCTTGTCCGGGTCCTTGACGCGGGCGCGCGCGGAGTGGACGCGGATGAACGCCTCCTGCACGACGTCCTCGCAGGAGGCGGTGTCGTCCAGGAGCAGCGCGGCGAGTCCGAGCAGCGACCGGTAGTGCGCCTGGTACGTCTCGGTGAGGTGGTCGACCGTGGTCCCCGCTGCCATGGTCTCTTCAGCGTCCTCGCGCGGGGCGGGGAGCGCGGGCCGGGAGGCCGGCATCGGCGCGATCACGGGCATCCCACCCGCCGTCGGGCGTCTTCCGCGCGCGCCGAGCGGGACCGCCACTGCCAGTTCCAGTACCTCTGCCACGCAAGTTGGACACGCTGACCCCCGTCAGGGTTGTACGCACCTGCCGCCGAACTCACCGACGGATCCGAACAGATCGCGTTGGGGGACGTGCCACGCACACCCAAAGCAACCGCCTCTCCCCCCTGTGGCCCCCACTTCCACCGCGCCTCGACCCACCGGACGGATCTGGCGGCGTGAGGCAGAGACGCCTGTGCCCCGGCGCGGGTTGCGCGGAGCTCCGGAATGCATCGTCACGCAGACACTTGGTCCAGATCAAGGTGATGTCAGCACAACTTGATCACATGATGTCCATCAGGTTCGACATTATGCCCAGCCGGGACGGAACCAGGCAGCCGACATTTTTGGCACCCTCCTGACAAAAGCCGCGGGTGGCGGTGTCCGGAAAGGGACACCGCCACCCGCGGAGGGAGTGCGGCCCGGCGGCCGGCGCCGGGCCCGGGCTCAGCGCCCGGTGCCGCCGTAGACGACGGCCTCGTCGGAGTCGCTGTCCAGGCCGAAGGCGGTGTGGACGGCGCGCACGGCCTCGTTCACGTCGTCCTTGCGGGTCACCACCGAGATGCGGATCTCGGACGTGGAGATCAGCTCGATGTTCACGCCGGTGTCCGCCAGCGCCTCGAAGAAGGTCGCCGTGACGCCCGGGTTGGTCTTCATGCCGGCGCCGACGAGGGAGATCTTGGCGACCTGGTCGTCGTAGCGCAGGGAGTCGAAGCCGATATCCCGCTGCTGCTTCTCCAGCGCCGAGATCGCCTTGCGCCCGTCGGTCTTGGGCAGGGTGAAGGAGATGTCCGTCAGTCCGGTGGACGCGGCGGAGACGTTCTGCACCACCATGTCGATGTTGATCTCGGCGTCGGCGATGGCCCGGAAGATCGCGGCGGCCTCGCCCGGCTTGTCCGGGACCCCGACGATCGTGACCTTGGCCTCGGAGGTGTCGTGCGCCACTCCCGAGATGAGCGCCTGCTCCATCGGCTCGTCCCCTCGCGGTTCGTTGCTGACCCAGGTGCCCGGCAGGCTCGAGAACGACGACCGGACGTGGATCGGGATGTTGTAACGGCGTGCGTACTCCACGCAGCGGTGGAGCAGCACCTTGGAGCCGGAGCTGGCCAGCTCCAGCATGTCTCCGAAGGAGATCCAGTCGATCTTGCGCGCCTTCTTCACGACCCGCGGGTCGGCGGTGAAGACGCCGTCGACGTCGGTGTAGATCTCGCAGACCTCGGCGTCCAGGGCGGCGGCCAGGGCGACCGCCGTGGTGTCGGAACCACCGCGGCCGAGCGTGGTGATGTCCTTGCTGTCCTGCGACACGCCCTGGAAACCGGCGACGATGGCGACGTTGCCGGCGTCGACCGAGTCCTTGATGCGGCCCGGCGTGACGTCGATGATCCGCGCCTTGTTGTGGACGGAGTCCGTGATGACGCCGGCCTGGCTGCCGGTGAAGGACTGCGCCTCGTGGCCGAGGGATTTGATCGCCATCGCCAGCAGGGCCATGGAGATCCGCTCTCCGGCGGTCAGCAGCATGTCGAACTCGCGCCCCGAGGCGATCGGGGACACCTCTTTCGCGAGATCGATCAGCTCGTCCGTCGTGTCGCCCATCGCGGAGACCACGACCACCACCTGGTGGCCCTTCTTCCTGGCCTCGACTACCCGCTTGGCGACGCGCTTGATGCCCTCGGCATCGGCAACGGAGGAGCCGCCGTACTTCTGCACGACAAGGCTCACGTGCGCTCCTCGTATCTCAGTCTCACCGGGCCCTTTCGCCGGGACCCTCGGTCGGCTCAGTCTAACGAGCGGCATGGACACACCCTTGCGATGCCGCATGGTGAGACGCACGTCCGCTCCGCGTTGTCCCCTGCCCGCTGGCGCCCGGCGCACGCCGGAACGTTAGGGACGTCACACCGGCGGGTGGTCGGAATCCGGCCGCGCACTCCTCGTAGTGCCACTACCCGTGGGCGTGAAGAACACTTCACTGGTTCTAAACCGTGATCCCGGCGAGGATCGGATCATGCGTCCCGCCCACCACGCCCTCGCCGTGCTCGTCGCAGCCGTCTGGGGGCTGAACTTCGTCGTGATCGAGGTCGGCCTCGACCACTTCCCGCCGCTGCTGTTCTCCGCGCTGCGCTTCCTGGTGGCGGCGCTCCCGGCGGTGTTCTTCGTGCGGCGGCCGAAGGTGGCGTTCGGGTGGGTGGTCGCGGTCGGGCTGGTGCTGGGGGTCGCCAAGTTCGGGCTGCTCTTCGTCGGGATGCGGCAGGGCATGCCGGCCGGACTGTCGTCGCTGGTGCTCCAGGTGCAGGCCGTCTTCACCGCCGTGCTGGCCATGGCGCTGCTGCGGGAGCGGCCCGCGCCGCTGCGGCTGGCCGGGATGGGCGTCGCGCTCTGCGGTGTCGGGGTCGCCGCCTGGGACCGGGGCGGCTCCTCGCCGCTCGGCGCGTTCCTGCTGGTCGTCGCCGCGGCGGCCTGCTGGGGGGTGTCCAACGTGCTGACCCGCAAGGCGGCCCCGCCGGACGCGCTCAGCTGGATGGTGTGGGTCAGCCTCGTCCCGCCGCTGCCGCTGCTGGCTCTGTCGCTGCTCTTCGAGGGGCCGACGGCCGGTGCGGAGGCGCTGAGGGGCCTCGACCTGACGGGTCTCGCCGCGCTCGGCTACGTGGCGTGGCTGGCCACCGTCTTCGGCTTCGGCGTGTGGGGCTTCCTGCTGCGCCGCTACGACGCCTCCGCCGTCGCCCCCTTCTCGCTGCTCGTGCCGTTCTTCGGGATGGCGTCCGCCGCGCTGCTGCTGGGCGAACGCGTCACCCCGCTCGGCTGGACGGCCGGCGCCCTGCTCGTCGGGGGCGTCGCGCTCACCTCGCTGCCGACCGGCCGGCGCCGCCGACCGCCCACCGGGCCGGGCTCCGCCGACACGGACGCCCTCGGCCCGGTCCGGGCGGGCGCCCCGGCCTGAACGGCGTCCGGCTCCAGAGCGGACCACCGCGGCCGACCGCCGCACACGCACTTCGGCGCGCGCCCCGACGTCGGCACGGACAACGGCGTCCGTGGAGGGGCGGCGCGCCGACCGCCGGGACGCCCGGGTGGCGTCCACGGCGCGGAAGGCGTCGGGAGGGGACGGGGACGGCCCCTCCCGACGCCGGCCTGGCGGGCGCCTCGCCCGGGCCGTCGCCGGATCAGACCTCCAGACCCGCCTCGATCGACTTCAGCTGGTGACGGGCCATGGCGAGGTTCGAGCGGTTCCTGTCGAGCGCCAGGTAGAGGAACAGGCCGTTGCTGTTGCGGCCCTTGAGCAGTCTGATCAGGTGGTACTGCGAGCCGAGGGTGATGAGGATGTCCTCGATCTCGTCGTTCAGACCCAGGTGCTCCAGGGCGCGGACCTTGGCCCGGACGACGTCCGTGTTGCCGGCGGCAGCCACGTTGAGGTCCAGGTCCTTCCCGCCGCCGAGGGTGCCGAGCGCCATGCCGCTGCTGTAGTCGACGAGGGCGATGCCGATGGTCCCCTCGATCGAGGTCATCGCTTCCTTGAGGGAGGCTTCGGTACTGGCCATGAGGAACTGACTTCCTTTCGGGACACGGATGTTCGAGTCGACGGCGATCTTCACGGTCGACCGGGGTCGGGCTGTTCGCCCGGGTGGGGGT
>NZ_WMLF01000278.1 GCF_014156695.1 Streptomyces durbertensis
GCCACATACAACTCACCCACCACACCAACCGGCACCGGACGCAAAAACCCGTCCAACACATACAACCGCACATTCCCCACACCCACACCGATCGGCAACGCCCCCGGCCAATCCACCGGATCACCGGTCGCGGTGTGAGCGGTGACGGCGTGGGTCTCCGCCGGACCGTAGACGTTGTGCATCCGCCGGCCGGCCAGCCGGCGGTGGAAGTTCCGCACCTCACGGCTCGGCGTCAGCGCCTCACCGCCCTGGAACACGTCGGTCAGTGCGGGCAGGGCGGTACCGCGCCGTTCGGCGGCGGACGCCAGCGCCTCGATGACCAGGTTGGGCGCGAAGAGTTCGTTGACCCGGTGCTCCTCGAGCCAGCCCACCAGGGCGTCCGCGTCCGCCCTGACCTCGTCCCTGGGCACCACCAGTGTCCGGCCGGTCACCAGCGGCGAGAGGATCTCCTGGACGGAGAAGTCGAAGCCGATCGCGGTGAACTGGGCGGTCCGGGTGCCGGGTGCGGCGGGGAACCGGCCGGCGTGCCAGGTGAGCAGGTTCACCAGGCCGGCCTGCGGCATCACCACGGCCTTGGGACGGCCGGTCGAGCCGGAGGTGTAGATCACGTACGCCGGATGCGCCGCCAGCAAAGGGGACACCCGCTCCGCGTCGGTCAGATCGTGCGAGTCGACGGAGGGGTCGTCGGCCGGGTCCATCGTCCGCAGTCCGGCCGGCAGCCCCTCACAGGCGTCGGGCGTGGTGACCACGCAGACGGGCTCCGCGTCCTCCAGCATCGTGGTGATCCGCGCCGCCGGGTACTCCGTGTCCACCGGCAGATAGGCCGCGCCGGTCTTGAGCACCGCGAGCAGCGAGGTGACCAGCTCGACGGACCTGGGGAGGGCCAGCGCGACGACCCGCTCGGGGCCGGCGCCCAGGGCGACCAGTCGACGCGCGAGCCGGTTGGCGCGGTCGTTCAGCTCGGCGTAGGTCAGCCGAGCATCCTCGTGCACCAGCGCCAGACCATCCGGCGTACGCGCCACCTGGCGCTCGACAAGCGCGGGTACGCACTCATCGCCGACCACTCCGTTCGTGCTGTTGTTCCATTCGTTCAACATCATTTCCCGCTCGGCGGGTTCGAGCAGCGGAAGGCGGCTGAGCGGCCGGTCCGGTGCCGCGGCGACGGCTTCCAGGAGGTGTGACAACCGGCGGCACAGTGCCTCGGCGGTCCGCCGCTCGAACAGGTCCGTGCTGAACTCCAGCGCGCCGTCGACCCCTCCGGGGCCACCGTCGGCGGCCCGTCGCTCCACCATGTTGAGGTGCAGGTCGAACTTGGCGATGCCCACACCCACCGGGGCGGGCTCGGCGCGCAGGCCCGGCAGCTCCAGTCGGGTGTCGCCGTCGCTGAGGAACGCCAACATGACCTGGAACAGCGGGTGGCGGGACATCGAACGCTCCGGTCGCAAGCGCTCGACGAGCTTCTCGAAGGGCAGGTCCTGATGGGCGTACGCCGCCAGGTCGCTCTCCCGGACCCGTTCGAGCAGTTCCCGGAAGGTGGGGTCCCCGGAGGTGTCCGTACGGAGCACGAGGGTGTTGACGAAGAAGCCCACGAGGTCGTCGAGTGCCTCGTCGGTGCGTCCGGCGATCGGACTGCCGACGGGGATGTCGGTGCCCGCGCCGTGCCGGCTGAGCAACTCCGCGAAGGCGGCCTGGAACACCATGAAGACGCTGGCCCTGCTGTCCGCCGCCAACGCCGACAGGCGCTGGTGGAGCGCGGGCTCGACGCGGAAGACGACCTGGTCGCCACGGTAGCTGATGGTCGCGGGGCGGGGGTGGTCGGTGGGCAGTTCGAGTGTCTCCGGCAGCTCGGTCAGGGTGTCCGTCCAGAAGTCGAGCTGGCGGGCCTGGCGGCTGTCCGGGTCGCCTTCGTCACCCAGCAGCTCACGCTGCCACAGCGCGTAGTCCGCGTACTGGACGGGCAGGGGCTCCCACCGCGGGGCGCTGCCGCGAAGGCGCGCCTCGTACGCCGTGGACAGGTCCCGGGCGAGCGGTCGCCAGGACCAGCCGTCGCCGGCGATGTGGTGCAGGACCAGCAGCAACACGTGTTCGCTCGGCGAGGTACGGAACAGAACCACCCGCAGCGGGAGTTGCGCTGCCAGGTCGAATCCCTGCCGGGCCTCCTCAGCCAGACGCGTGTCGAGTTCCGCCGGGTCGACATCCACCAGCCGCAGTTCCGGCCGGGCCTCTCCGGCGGGTACGACGTGCTGGTGGGGCACGCCGTCGACCTCCGGGAAGAGCGTGCGCAGCGGCTCGTGACGCTCGGTGACGTCACCGAGCGCGGCGGCCAACGCGTCGGTGTCCAGCTCCCCGGTGAGGCGGAGGCTCATCGGGATGTTGTACGTGGCGCTTCGGCCTTCCATCCGGTGGAGGAACCACAGCCGGTACTGCGCGGGCGACAGCGGCGTCTGGGCCGGGCGCGGCCGGCGGCGTAGCGGCGGCCGGACACCCTGCTTGTCGCCGAGGACGGTCGCCAGCTCGGCGACGGTCGGTGCCTCGAACAGGTCCCGCACCGCCAGCTCGGTACCGAGCACCGTGCGGACGCGGCTGAGCAGCCGGGTGGCGAGCAGCGAGTGCCCGCCGAGTTCGAAGAAGTCCCGGTCGATGCCGACTCCGGGCAGCCCGAGCACCTCGGCGAAGAGGCTGCAGAGGATCTCCTCCCGCCGGTCCCGGGGTGCGGCACCCGTCGCGTCGGTACTCCAGTCGGGCGCCGGCAGGGCGGCCCGGTCGATCTTGCCGTTGGGCGTCAGCGGCAGCTCGTCCAGGACCACCAGGGCGGCCGGGACCATGTGAGCCGGAAGCAGCCGCTCAGCGTGTTCGCGCACGGCCGAGGCCAGTTCACCGGCGTCACCGGCGCGGGCGGGATCGTTGGTGAGCGGGCCGAGCGACGTGCCCGGAGCGGCTACCGGACGGCAGGCGTCGACGGCCGGATCGCTCAGCTCCGTGCCGGACGCGACCAGTACGACGTCCAGCGCGCCCGGTGCGCCGGCCT
This sequence comes from Streptomyces durbertensis, assembly GCF_014156695.1. Lineage (GTDB taxonomy): Bacteria > Actinomycetota > Actinomycetes > Streptomycetales > Streptomycetaceae > Streptomyces > Streptomyces durbertensis. The sequence goes on from NZ_WMLF01000278.1 coordinate 3,029, forward strand.
CGGCGGACGGGTCCGCGGACCAGGTCACAGCGGCCCGATAGCCGAGCCGTTCGGCGAGTGCGTGGAACTCCTCCGGGTCCGGCAGCGAGTCCGGTGGGGGCGCGTCCAGTCGGCCGAGGGCCACGCCTGCGCCGGCTTCGCCGAGGGCGTGCCGGGCGGTGTTCTCACCGGTCAGCCGCAGGTTCGGCACGCGGGACACCCGCAGCCGTTCCGGCCGGTGGTCCGCCAGCAGTTCCGCCAGCGCCTGAAGCCCGGAGACCTCACCGCCCCAGACCACGGTCCGTTCCAGCGGGGCCGATGCGCGAGCGCCGCCGGTACGCAGGACCACGTCGTAGCGGTGCCGGCTCATCTCGTTGTGGTACCGACCGCGCCGCACGGTGACGCCGACGCCCGTGACGGAGGGCAGCGTGTCGCCGAGCAGGGTGAAGAAGTCGGGGTCGACCAGAAGTTCCGGCTCCCCGGCGGTGCTCTGCGCGACGGCCCGCCGTACGGCGTCGTCCGAGGCGAACGGGCCGGCCCGACGGAGTTCGACCGCGGTGCGGAAGGTCTCCAGCGTCCGCCGGTTGCGGACGTCACCGATGTAGACGGAGCCGCCGGGGGCCAGTAGTTCGAGGACACCGGCGAGGACGTCGTTGAGGTACTCCGCGTTCGGGAAGTACTGGACGACCGAGTTGAGCACGACGGTGTCGAAGTAGCCCCTCGGCAGTCCGCTCAGATCGTGTGCCGGACGCGCCCGGAGTTCGACGATGTCCGCGAGGTCGGGCCGCTCGGCGATCTGGGCCCGCAGCCGGTTGATCACGGCCGGAGAGATGTCCGTTCCCCAGTAGGCCTCGCACTCGGGCGCGACGGGCGCGAGGATCAGTCCGGAACCACAGCCGATCTCCAGGACCCGGCGCGGTCGCAGCGCACGCACGGCCGCGACGCTGGCCTCCCGCCAGTCGCACATCTCCGCGCGCGGGATGGGCGCCCCGGTGTAGCTGCTGTTCCAGCCGGTGAAGTCCTCGCCGAGGGTGCCCTCGAGCGCGGCGTAGTGCTCGTCGTACGTCTCCTGCCAGGAGGCGAGCTGTGCGCTCTCCCGCGGCTCGTCGCGCTCCGCACCGGACCGGGTGGCCACCAGGTAGCCGACCAGCCGGCGGTCGCCCTGGTGGTCGACGGCGAGCACCGTCGCGCGCTCCACCGCGGGATGCTCGGCCAGCGCGGCCTCCACCTCGCCGGGTTCGATGCGGTAGCCGCGGACCTTCACCTGGTGGTCGACCCGGCCGGCGAACTCCAGCTGGCCCCCGGGCGTCCACCGGGCCAGGTCGCCGGTGCGGTACATCCGGGCCCCCGGCTCACCGAAGGGGTCGGCCACGAAGCGCTCGGCGGTCAGGCCCGGCCGCCCCCGGTAGCCGCGTGCCAACCCGCCACCGGCCAGGTACAGCTCACCGACCACGCCAGGCGGCACGGGCTGGAGGTGGTCGTCGAGCACGTAGGTGCGTGCGTTGGTGATCGGTCGGCCGATCGGCGGTACCACCGCGCCGGCCAGCGGCGCGCTCATCGTCGCGCACACCGCGGCCTCGGTCGGACCGTAGGCGTTGAACATGCGACGACCGGACGACCAACGGGCCACCTGATCGGGCGCGGTGGCCTCACCGGCCACCACGAGGTCGGTACCGGGCGGCAGCGCGCCGTCCGCCAGTACCGCGAGGGCGGTCGGCGGCAGGGTCACGAACGTCGTTCCCGTGTCGGCAAGCAGCTCGGCCAGCTCAGGGCCGGGGCGCAGGCGGTCAGCGGGCGCCACCACCAGGGCCGCGCCGGACAGCAGGCCGAGGGTGATCTCCCACAACGCGGCGTCGAAGCTGATCGACGCGAACTGGAGGACCCGGCTCCCGGGGCCGAGACCGAACTCGTCGATCAGCGGCACCAGTACGGAGGCCACGCTGCGGTGCGGTACCGGCACGCCCTTGGGGCGCCCGGTCGACCCGGAGGTGTAGATGACGTAGGCGGGGTTCAGCGGGTGTGCGGGCGCGATCCGCTCGCCGTCGGTCAGGTTCGCGTCGGCGCCGCTCGCCGCGGCGCCGGCCGTCGCGGCGTCCGCCACGAGCAGTCGGGGCACCGGGCCCGGCAGCCGGTCGGCGATGTCGGCGTCGGTGAGGACGAGCGCGGGCGATCCGTCGTCGAGCAGGTAGGCGATGCGCTCGCCCGGGTACTCGGGGTCCACCGGCAGATAGGCGGCTCCCGTCTTGAGCACGGCGAGCACGGAGACGATCAGCTCGACCGACCGGGGCAGCGCCACCGCGACGACCTGCTCGGGGCCGACACCACGGCCGACGAGGACGCGGGCCAGCTGGTTGGCCCGGGAGTTGAGCTCCGCGTAGGACAGCTCGCCTTCCTCGGTCACCAGCGCCACGGCCTCCGGCCGCGCCGCCACCCGGCGCTCGAAGAGCTCGGGCCAGGTCGGGTCGTCGGGTCCGGGACGGTCGGTGTCGTTCCAGAAGTCGAGCACCCGCTCCCGCTCGTCGTCCACGAGCACCGGCAACCGCCCGATCGGTTGGTCCGGGTCGGCGGCGACGGCTTCCAGCAGGGCGACGAGCCGGCGGCCGAGTGCCTCGACGGTGGCGCGTTCGAACAGGTCGGTGTCGTACTCCCAGTCACCGCGGAGCGATCGGCCGCCGTCCGCGTGCCGCTCCTCGGCGACGGCCAGCGCCAGGTCGAACTTCGCGAAGCCGACCCTGACCGGCTCAGTCCTGACCTCGAGCCCGGACAGCGCCGGCTGTGCCTCCGACATGCTCTGGAACGCGAGCAGTACCTGGAAGAGCGGGTTGCGGGAGAGCGACCGCTGCGGGTTCAGCGTCTCCACCAGCTTGTCGAAGGGGAGCTCCTGGTGCGCGTAGGCGTCCAGGTCGGTGGTGCGGGCCCGGGCCACCAGTTCGCGGAAACTGGGGTCTCCGGACGTGTCGGTGCGCAGCACCAGCGTGTTGACGAAGAAGCCCACGAGGTCGTCCAACGCCTCGTCGGTGCGCCCGGCGATCGGGGTGCCGACCGGGATGTCGGTCCCCGCTCCCATCCTGGTGAGCAGCGCGCCGAAGGCCGCGTGCAGCACCATGAACAGGCTCGCGTCACAGGACCGTGCCAGTTCGCTGAGATCCCGGTGCACCGCCGGCGGGAGTGTGAAGGGGACGGTCCGTCCACGGTGCGCGGCGGTGGCGGGCCGGTGGTGGTCGGTGGGCAGCTCCAGACGTTCCGGCAGGTCGGCCAGCTGACGTGACCAGTAGGCGAGTTGGCGGCCGCGAAGGCTGTCCGGGTCGTCCGCCGCACCGAGGGTGCGCTCCTGCCACAGGGTGTAGTCGGCGTACTGGACGGGCAGCGGCGGCCAGTCCGGCGCGGCACCCTCGACCCGCGCCGCGTACGCGAGGGAGAGGTCCCGGAGGAACGGGGCCATCGACCAGCCGTCACCCGCGATGTGGTGCAGGAGGAGGAGCAGTACGTGTTCGTCCGGCGCGAGGGTGAACAGCGTCGCCCGCAGGGGTGCCTCGGTGGTGACGTCGAACTCGTGGCCGGCCTCCTCGGCCAACCGGTCGGCCAGTTCGTCACCGTCGACCGTGCGGGTCAGCAGCCGTGGCTCCACCTCGTCCGCCGGCAGGACGTGCTGGTAGGGCTCGCCCGCCAGGCTGGGGTACACGGTGCGCAGTGTCTCGTGCCGCCGGACGAGGTCGGCGAGTGCGAGTCGCAGCGCCTCGACGTCCGGGGTCCCGTGCAGTCGTAGGGCCAGGGGGATGTTGTAGGTGCTGTTGGGCCCGTCGAGTCGGTTGAGGAACCACAGCCGGCGCTGGGCCGAGGAGAGCGGAACCCGCTCGGGGCGTTCGACCTTCGTCAGCGGTGGGGTCGCGGTGCGGGCCGCGTCCAGTGTCTTGGCGAGTCGGGCGACGGTGGGGGCCTCGAACAGGTCTCGGACCGCCAACTCCACACCCAGCACCGAACGCACCCGACTCACCAACCGGGTCGCCAACAACGAATGACCACCCAGATCGAAGAACCCGTCATCCACCCCCACCACCGACACACCCAACACCTCGG
>NZ_WMLF01000279.1 GCF_014156695.1 Streptomyces durbertensis
CAGCTGGCCCGCCTCGTCACGCGCGGTCTCCACCAGCAGCGCGGCCCGCGCGCCGTGGATCCCGGCGGGCGGGTCGAGCCAGGCCAGCAGGGCGCCGAGATGCTGGTCCTCCAGGGAGGACTGGCCGGTCGCCCAGTGCCGGGACAGCAGCTCGGTCACCGCGAGCAGCAGGGAGGAGCCGGGCACCCGGGCGCGGTCGCCGTAGTGGCTCAGCCAGCGGCCGAGCAGCGGCACCCGGGGCGGCGCCGGGTGCGTGGCCCGCGGGTCCTCCTCGGCCGTGCGGCGGAAGCGGGTGGCCCTGCCCAGCAGCCGGACGAACTCCACCCCGGCCGCGTTCGGTACGAGCAGCTGAGGGGCGTCCCGGCACAGCTCCGCGTCGTCCCTGACCTGCTCGGTGTCGTCCTGGCAGGACTCCAGGTGCGGCAGCAGCGCGTCCGCCAGCTCCGCGAGGAAGGCCGCGCGCAGGTCCCGGTCCCTGGGCTGGGCCACGGTCAGCAGCGTCGGCCGCTCGGGGTCGGTGCCCAGGATGACGCCGAGCGGCGCGCCCGTCTCGCCGGCCGTCGTCAGCGGGACCATCACCATCGGGCGTTCCGACAGGTGGCGGTGGCGGACGGTGGCCAGCGGCCGGGCCCGGCCGGCGTCGGCGGCCTCCATCCGGGCGAGGTGGGTCATCAGGCTCATGCCGCTCCTCCGGTGGCGTGTCCGGCCTCCGCCAGGGCCTCCGCCCGCAGTCGGGCGGCCCGCCGCAGCGCCACGGCCGCCGGGTCGACGCCGGGGTCCGCCGGGTGGGACGGCTCTTCTGCGGCGGCCGGCTCGCGCGCGTGCGGGCCGTCCGGCGCCCGGGCGGCGGCCAGCGCGTCGGCGATGGTGCCGAGGCCGCCCAGCTCGGCGCGGGTCGCGCGGCCGAGCACGCCCGGCTCGCCGGCCTCGCGGGCCCGCTCACGGCAGTGGAACGCCAGGTCACAGCCCGACTGGCACTCCGGCGCGTACGTCGCGGGGACCGCGTCCACCGCGGCCGTCAGCTGCTCCGGCGGCAGCTCGGGATCAAAGCGGACGTCCTGCGGCAGCCGGGCCGCGATCTCCTCGACACGGGTGAGCCGGGCGAGCTGCCGCCGGACCGTGGCCCGCTGTCTGCGCAGGTCGAGCGGGGCGGCGGTCGGCAGGTTGGAGAAGTCGCGCGGGCAGACCAGCAGCGCCGCGTCGGCGACCGCGCCGCCGGCCTCGGCGAGCGCCAGCGCGTACACGGCGGCCTGCCGGGCGGCAGCCCCCACCTTCGCCGGGTCGGCGGCACCGTCCAGGATCGAGAACGACTTGATCTCCACGACCGTGCGCACGGCGTCCGGCGTGACCACCACCGCGTCCGGCTCCAGGCACACCGGGGAACCGGCCACGTCCAGCTCCAGCATCGGGTGGAGCAGCACCGTCCAACGCCCCTCGCCCGCGGCCTTGTCGGCCTCGGCCAGCACTTCCAGCGTCCGCGGGCGGCGGCCCGCCGGGCCGTCGCCCGCGGTGTCGGGGCAGTCGAGGTCGGCGGCGGCCGGCGGGGTGCGGCCCGTGACCGAGCACAGCAGGCGTACGAGTTCCGCGCCGCCGTCGGCGGTCACCCGGGACTCGAAGGCGTGCCCGCGGGCGAAAGCGAACTGCGACCGGCCGAACCCGGAGGGCGCGCCCAGCGCCTCGGCGAGCGCGGCCTTGTCCACGCCGGCGCTGTCGAGCAGCGCCCGGCGGTCGCATCCCGGGTTGGCCGCGAGCGCGGCCAGCGCCCGGCTGTCCATCGGGCGCGGGGCACGGCCGGGCCCGCGCAGCGCGGCGAGCCGGGCCCGCAGGGCGGACCGCGCCGGCCCGCCCTGCGCGGAGGCGGTGGGGTGGGGCAGATGGGTCACCCGCCGAAGTCTGGCATCTCCCACCGACAACGCGCCCGGGCGACACCGTCACGCCTCGCGACCACGACGCTGACCAGGCGTGATGAGCCCGGCCCTCGGGCGGCCCGCCGGGACCGGGGGTGCGATCCTGGGCACACGGCACGACCCGATCGAGGAGCAGGACCTGTGGTGGAGGCCCCGACACGTACGCGCGTACTACTCGTACGGCACGGCGAGACCGCCTGGTCGGTCCGCGGCCGGCACACCGGCCGCACCGACGTGCCGCTGCTGGACCGGGGGCGGCGGATGGCCGAGCTCCTCGGTGAGCGGCTGAGCCGGGCCCCCTGGGACGACCTCGACGGCGTCCAGGTGCGCACGAGCCCGCTGGTGCGGGCCTCCGAGACCTGCGAGATCGCCGGTTTCGGCGCCCGCGCGACACCGTGGGACGCGCTCATGGAATGGGACTACGGCGCGTACGAGGGGCTGACCACCGAGGAGATCCGCGAGCGGGCCGGTGAGGACTGGGTGATCTGGCGGGACGGCGTCCCCGGTGGCGAGAGCCGCGACGCGATGGCCGAACGGGCCGACCGGGTCGTGGAGTGGGCGCGCTCGGCCGACCGGGACGTGCTGCTGTTCGCGCACGGCCACCTGCTGCGCACGCTGGCCGCCCGCTGGCTGGGCGAGGACCTGGACTTCGGCGCGCGGCTGCGGCTGGCGCCGGCGTCGCTGTCGGTGCTCGGCTGGGCGTACGGCGAGCCGGCGGTGGAGCGCTGGAACGACACCGGCCACCTGGACTGAGCCGGCCACCCGGGCCGGGCCACCCGCCGGACCGGGTCGGGCGCGGCCCGTGGAGGGGGCGCTACGCCGTGCCGGCGCGCGGCGCGGGGACGCGGCCCGTACGCGGGGGGCCCGCAAGCATGGGCACGCGTTCCAGGAACGCCGCGACCTCCGGCCGCCGGCGGTGCGCCGACAGCCGCCCGGCGGTGTCGTGCAGCATCCGCCGCACCCGGGAGCTGTGCACGGTACGCAGCAGCTCCAGCGCCCGCAGGGCATGGCTCGCGGCTTCCTCGGGTGCCCCCGTGGCCACCAGGTCGCCCGCCAACTGGGCGGTGAACAGCGCGGTGTTGCGGACGAACTGGGGTGGCTGGAGGGCGACGGCCTCCTGCGCGCGCCGCGCCGCCCGGTGGCGGTCGCCGAGCGCGGACCACGCCTGCGCCTCCAGCCCGGCCAGCTCCGCCGCGCCGAAGAACGTCATCCACTCGGGGTCGTCGTCGGTCGGCCCCCGGTCGAAGAGCGTCGCCGCCCGGCCCAGCGCCTCCTCGGTGCCGGCCCGGTCGCCGAGGCCGCTCCACCCGCCGGCCTCCCGCAGCGCGAGCAGCGACTGGAGCCGGTAGGAGCCCAGCCGGCGGGCGGCCTGCTGGCCGGCCTGCGCGGCCCTGAGCGCCTCCCGAGGGCGCCCGGCGTCCCTGGCGAGGAAGGAGGTGTTGCAGAAGGCGTGCGCCTCCAGCGCGGGGTCGCCGGCGAAGCGGGCGAGGGACAGCGCCTCCGCGTAGTGCGAGCGGGCGTCGTCGAAGCGTTCCGAGTCGTGCGCCAACCAGCCGACGGAGATGGCGAGTTCGCCGGTGCTGCCGCCGATCTGGTCGGTGACCGTCTGGTGGCGGGCGCCGGCGTCGAGCAGTTCGAACGTGCGGCGGAGGGTGGCGCCGGCCCGCTGGTAGAGGCGGTCGGCACCGTGCCGGTCGTCCAACAGGCGGATCTGCCGGACGGCTTCGGCGACGGACGCCGCCTCGCCGCGGCCCGGTCGGGCGCCGGCCCGGCCGGGCTGCTCGGGGAGGCCCGTCGGGAGCGGCTCGGCCGCCGCCGGCCGGCCGCCGAGCGGTGTGTACAGGGAAGCGGTGGCCAGGGCGGCGGAGCCGCCGGTCATGAACGCGCGACGCAGCACGTCGCTCTCCTCGTCGGTGTGGGCGCGGTTGTCGCCGCGATCGGAAGTGCGGTCGCCCGAGGGGCGCGCGGGAGCGCTTTCGGGCGCGTCGTCACCTCCGTACGCCCTTCGTCGCCTGGCCGATCGGCCGCGCACGGCCTCCCGGGGGCAGAAGCCCATGTCCACCAGCGAGTAGCCCGGGAACATGTGCCGGAACACCCGCTCGTAGGCGTAGTTGGGGCAGCGGATCTCGCCCGACTCCACCCGGCCGATGTACCGGGCGTCGCACGACACCTGTTCGCCGATCTCCCGCGCGGCACGCCGCACGGACGCGGCGAACTCGCCCGGCGACAACTGGCCGCGCAGCCGCCGGAACACCTCGTTCGGTCGCCGTCGGACCGGCGGCGGATCGCCCGTGCCCGGTGCGGCGGAGGGCCTGTCGGTCCCGTCCGCCGGCCCGGTCCGGACCGCACGGCCCGCCGCCCCGGCCGGCTCGTACTCGCCGGCTGACGTGGAAGGTGACGACGCCATGCCCGGAAGGTACACGCCGCGACCTGGGCGGCGGACCGTGTTTGGCCACAAAACCGGATATCCCCTCCGTCATCCGCCATGAACCGCCAACCTTCGAGTGGTGCGGAACCGTTTCCGTTGACGGCCGGCACGCGTTGTTCCTCATGCAGTACCGACAGCGGAGGAAGGAATCCCGTTGCTGGACACCGACGGAACATGCGGAGTCACCGACCGGCGGACCCCGACCGGTCCACCGCCGCCACCCGACGGCGGCGATCAGCACACCTGGGAGCTGGTGACCGTCCCCGGCCGCCTGGGACTCGAAACCGTCGACATCCTGCGCCTCGGCGGGGGAGTCGGACCGGTTCTCCACAACCTCACCGGCGACACGGTCGGCTTCCTCGTGGCAGCCGGCACCGGGGCGCGCTGGAACCTCCTCGGCAGCGTGTGCGTGCCGCTGCACGGCTGGAGCCGGCGGCTGGCCGCCGTCCCGCCGCTGCCCGGCGCGTCCTGGCTCGTCCCGCCCGACGCCGCGCAGGGCGAGAGCACCGACAGCGGACGCCTGCGCCACGCCCTCGCCACCGCCGCCCGCACCCTCGCCGCCGTCCACGCCCTCGGCGCCCCCGGGCGGCCCGACTGACGGGCGCGGGGCGCTTGCCGCCTCAGCCGAACGCGGCGCGCAGCGTCTCGCGTTGGGCGCGCACGTAGCGGATGTCCGCCTCGTACACGTCGGCGTGCCCTTCCGCGAGGTGCCGCTGGAACGCCTCGTCGCCCTGGGAGGCACGGGCGCGCATTAGGTCGACCAGCGCGCGCAGCCGCTCGGGGACGACGTCGACGACCTCGACTCCCACGCCCGGGCCGTACGCCCGGCAGAAGGCGGCGACCCGGCGCCCCTGCTCCCACGGCGTTCCGAAGCTCTCCGGGTTGTCCGGCCCCTGCAGCGGCGCGAAGCGGTAGACGGTGTAGGCGACGTCCCACACGCGCGGCCCGGGGTGCGCGGCGTCGAAGTCGATGAAGCCGACCGCCGCGCCGTCCCTCACCACGCAGTTGTACTGCGCGGCGTCGCCGTGGCACATGACCTCGGCCGGCTGCCTTGCGGGAAGCAGCCAGGGGTCGTCGGGGCGGGGCCGGAAGGTCTCGCTCGCGTCGTGCAGGCCCCGCAGCAGGACCGCGACGGAGCGCAGGAGCCGGGACGTGCGGAGCTCCGGGGTGAGCGACTCGGGCACCTCGCCGTCGAGGAAGTCGAGTCGCTCGTTGCCGTCGGTGTCGAAGCCCCGCGGCACCGGCGAGCCGCGGAACCCCTGGTCGTGGAGGTGCCGCAGCAGCCGGTGGATCGCGGGCGTGGCCGGCGAGGCGGGCCGGTGCACGACGTCGCCGTGACGGCGCACGACGTTCACGCCGCCGTGGAACTCCTGCCGTTCGGTCATCGGAGCACCGCTTCCGAGGTCGGGGGCGGGTCGCGCCGATCGTACGTCGCGCGGGGCGGCCGCGGCCCCGGGCCGGCCGGCTGCCGTGCGGGATACTGCCGGGATGAGCGGGACGCGTGAGCATCGTGGGTAGAGGGCGACGGGCCGGAGGCGGCCGGGCCCCGGTGACGGCGCGGGTGGACGGCGGTACGGCGACGTTGGAGCCGGATCCGGACCTGCCGGCCGGCTGGTCGCTGCTGCTGGACGGGGCCCCGCAGTCCCATGTGGATCTCGCGGACCCGACCCGCCTGGTGTTCCCGTACCAGCGCCGGCTCGGACACGTCGTCGACCTCGCCGCACCCGCCGGTCGCCCGCTGCACGTGCTGCACCTGGGCGGCGGCGCGCTGACCCTGGCCCGCTACACCGCGGCGACCCGGCCGCGTTCCGTGCAGCAGGTGCTGGAGAAGGACACCGCGCTCACCGCGTTCGTCCGGCGGGAGCTGCCGCTGGACCCCGGCTGGCGGCTGCGGGTGCGCGGCACCGACGCCCGGTCGGGGCTGGCGAGGATCCCGGACGGCTGGGCCGACGTGGTGATCGCCGACGTGTTCAGCGGCGCCCGCACGCCCGCCCACCTCGGCAGTGTCGAGTTCCTGGCGGAGGCCGCCCGGGTGCTGCGCCCCGACGGGCTCTACACGGCCAATCTGACGGACGGCCCGCCGCTCGCGTACCTGCGGGCGCAGGTGGCCACCGCGCACACCGCCTTCGCCGAGCTGTGCCTGGCCGCCGACCCGGCCGTCCTGCGCGGCAGGCGCTTCGGCAACGCGGTCCTCCTGGCGGCCAACCGGCCGCTGCCGGTGGCGGAGTTCACCCGTCGCACGGCCACCGACCCGCACGCGGGCCGGGTGCTGTCGGGGGCGCGGCTGCTGGAGTTCACCGGCGGCGCCCGGCCCGCGACCGACGCGACCGCCCTCGCTTCCCCGCCGCCTCCGCCAGACGCCTTCGACTGAACGGGTGCCTTCGACTGAGCCGGGCGAACGGCGCCAGGAACGCGACCCCCGCCGTCAGTCGCGGCGTTCGTCGAGTTGGACGCGGGGCGCGGAGTCGTGCCAGGTGCAGAAGACCGTGGCGCTGCGGTCGCCGCGGCTGAACGTGACGCGGATCCACAGGTCCTGCTTCCACACCTGGACCCGCCAGCCGCTCTCGGGGGTGGCGGAGACGAGCGAGGCGTGGTCCGGGCGCAGCGCGAACGTGACGCGGCCGCCGGAGGTGGTGTAGCCGCGTACGTCCGCCGAGGGGCTGTCCTCGGCGGTCGACGGGGGCGCCGGCGGGCGCGCGGCGGTGGTCGGCCCGGTGGGGGAGG
>NZ_WMLF01000028.1 GCF_014156695.1 Streptomyces durbertensis
GGTGGTGACGGCCCCGCGCGGGGGCCGTCACCGTCGACGTTACTTGCCCGGGACGCGGAGGATCAGGGCGTCGCCCTGGCCGCCGCCACCGCACAGCGCCGCGGCGCCGAGGCCGCCGCCGCGCCGCTTCAGCTCCAGCGCCAGGTGCAGCACGAGCCGGGCGCCGGACATGCCGATCGGGTGGCCCATCGCGATGGCGCCGCCGTTGACGTTCACCTTTTCGGGGCCGACCCCCAGGTCCTTCATTGACTGGTGGGAGACCGCCGCGAACGCCTCGTTGATCTCGATCAGGTCCAGGTCGGCGACCTCGCGGCCCTCCTTGGCCAGCGCGTGCGTGATCGCGTTCGCCGGCTGCGACTGGAGGGAGTTGTCCGGGCCGGCGACGTTGCCGTGCGCGCCGATCTCGGCGATCCACTCCAGGCCCAGCTCCTCGGCCTTGGCCCGGCTCATCACCACGACGGCCGCCGCGCCGTCGGAGATCTGCGAGGCGCTGCCGGCGGTGATGGTGCCGTCCTTGGTGAAGGCCGGGCGCAGCTTGCCCAGGGACTCGGCGGTGGTCTCCGGGCGGATGCCCTCGTCCTTGGCGAAGACCACCGGCTCGCCCTTGCGCTGCGGGATCTCCACCGGGGTGATCTCCGCCTCGAACAGGCCGTTCTTCTGCGCGGCGGCGGCCCGCTGGTGGGACGCGGCCGCGATCTCGTCCTGCTCGGCGCGGCCGATGCCCAGCCGGGTGTTGTGCTTCTCGGTCGACTCGCCCATGGCGATGTTCTCGAAGGCGTCGGTCAGGCCGTCGTACGCCATCGCGTCCAGCATCTGGACGGCGCCGTACTTGAAGCCCTCACGGGACTTCGGCAGCAGGTGCGGCGCGTTGGTCATGGACTCCTGGCCGCCCGCGACGACCACGTCGAACTCGCCGGCGCGGATCAGCTGGTCCGCGAGGGCGATGGCGTCCAGGCCGGAGAGGCAGACCTTGTTCACCGTCAGCGCGGGCACGCTCATCGGGATGCCGGCCTTGACCGCGGCCTGCCGGGCGGGGATCTGGCCCGCGCCCGCCTGGAGGACCTGGCCCATGATCACGTACTGGACCTGGTCGCCGCCGATACCCGCCCGGTCCAGCGCGGCCTTGATGGCGAAGCCACCGAGATCGGCGCCGGAGAAGGACTTCAGCGAGCCGAGCAGTCGTCCCATGGGCGTGCGGGCGCCCGCGACGATCACGGAGGTGGTGCCGTTGGTGCCAGTCATGCTGCGGCCCCTTCGAGGAGGATGTGAGTGAGGGTTAACCGTCAATGTACTGAGGGGTACCCGGCCGGTCACCGGTGCACGGGTGTGACCGTGCGCACGTTGCGTAACCGCGCCGGGAGCGGTGTCCTAAGAAAATGCTGACGCGCATCGACCACATCGGGATCGCCTGTTTCGACCTGGACAGGACTGTTGAGTTCTACCGTGCCACGTACGGCTTCGAGGTGTTCCACACCGAGGTCAACGAGGAGCAGGGCGTGCGGGAGGCCATGCTCCGGATCAACGGCACCGACGACGGCGGGGCCTCGTACATCCAGCTTCTCGAACCCGTGACGGAGGAGTCCACCGTCGCGAAGTGGCTGGCGAAGAACGGCGAGGGCGTGCACCACATCGCCTTCGGCACGGCCGACGTCGACGGCGACGCCCAGGCCATCGGCGACAAGGGTGTGCGGGTCCTCTACGACGAGCCGCGCCGGGGCTCGATGGGCTCCCGCATCACCTTCCTGCACCCGAAGGACTGCCACGGCGTGCTCACCGAGCTGGTGACCTCCGCCCCCGCCGACGAACAGCACTGACCCGCCGCCCCGGGCCGCACCCCGGGGCAGAACCCCGACCCGGGACCCAGCGCCCGGACCCGCCGTCCGACCCGCCGCCGGACCCGCCGCCCGACCACCGGGTGTCACCTTTCCGACCCGAACGGCTACCGACGGTCACCCCCGAGGGGTGGAACGCCCGGCGACACGACCGTTCGCCCGGAACATCGGTAGAGTGGCCGGCGCGGCGAGCGGCGGCGATCAGGTCCTGGGCCCGTTCCACGTCCCGCCGATGATCTGACACCATTTCCCTCAGGTTCTTCGGGTTCCTCGGGACGCCCCCTCGGGGACGCTCCGTGGAACATCCCCCGGGACGTACCGAGTTCCTGGGACTCCCGGAGGACCCTCCGGGAGCCGATCAGTTCACACACCTTGTCAACCAGGGGACGGATGGGACCGCACGGTGCGGGGCTACGACCGCTACGAGGCTGACGACCACCTCTCGCGTTTCGAGGCCGAGATGGAGCGGCTGAAGAAGGAGCGGGACAAGGCCGTCGACCACGCCGACGACCTCGGCTACCAGGTCGAAGTGCTGCGCGCCAAACTGCACGAGGCGCGCCGCGGCCTCGCCGCGCGTCCGTCCGGTTACGACGACCTCTCCGGACAGGCCGAGCAGCTGCTCCGCAACGCCCAGTTGCAGGCCGAGCAGATGCGCGCGGACGCCGAACGCGAACTGCGCGAGGTCCGCGCCCAGACCCAGCGCCTCCAGCAGGAGCAGGCCGAGGCCCGCGCCCGCATGGAGTCCGAGCTGCACACCGAGGCGGTACGCCGCCGGCAGCAGCTCGACCAGGAGCTGGCCGAGCGCCGCGCCACCGTCGAGTCGCACGTCAACGAGAACGTCGCCTGGGCCGAGCAACTGCGGGCCCGCACCGAGGCGCAGGCCCGCCGGCTGCTGGAGGAGAGCCGCGCCGAGGCCGAGCAGTCGCTCGCCGCCGCCCGCGCCGAGGCGCAGCGGCTCGCCGAGCAGGCCCGGCAGCGCGTGGCGGCCGACACCGAGACGGCCCGGACGGAGGCCGACGGCCTGCTGCGGCGTGCCCGCGCCGAGGCCGAGCGGCTGCTGGGCGCCGCCTCCTCGCAGGCGAAGGAGGCCACCGACCACGCCGAGCGGCTGCGCAGCACCGCCACCGCGGAGAGCGAGAACTCCCGCCAGGAGGCCGCCCTCCTCACCCGGCAGGCCGAGGAGCGCATACAGGAGGCCGAACGCGCCCTGCGCGAGGCCCGCGCCGAGGCCGACAAGCTGGTCGAGGAGGCCGGCAGCACCGCCGCCAAGCGCCTCGCGGACGTCGAGTCCGACGCCGAGCAGCGCGTGCGCACGGCCAGGGCCGAGGTCGCCCGCATGGTCGGCGAGGCCACCAAGGAGGCCGACGGGCTGCGCTCGGAGGCCGAGCAGCTGCGCGAGGACGCCCGCGCCGAGGCCGAACGGCTGGTCGCGGAGGCACGGGAGACGGGCCGGGCTCGCACCGCCGAGGAGTCCGCCGCCCAACTCGCCGAGGCCGCGCGCAAGGCCGAGGAGATCCTCAGCAAGGCGTCCGAGGAGGCGCAGGCCACCACCAGGAGCGCGGCCGAGGAGGCCGAACGCCTCCGCGGGGAGGCCGAGCGGGAGTCCGACCGGCTGCGCGCCGAGGCCCACGACACCGCCGAGCAGCTCAAGGGATCCGCCCAGGCGGACACCAAGGAGTACCGCGCCAAGACCGTCGAACTCCAGGAGGAGGCACGGCGGTTGCGCGGCGAGGCCGAGCAGCTGCGGGCCGAGGCCGTGGAGGAGGGCGAGCGCATCCGCGGCGAGGCCCGCAAGGACGCCCTCCAGCAGATCGAGGAGGCCGCGCGCCGGGCCGAGGAGCTGCTCGGCCAGGCGAAGGCCGACGCCGAGGAGACCCGCAACTCCGCCACGTCCGAGGGCGAACGCGTCCGCACCGAGGCCATCGAGCGTGCCACCGCCCTGCGCCGCCAGGCCCAGGAGTCGTTGGAACGCTCCCGCGCGGAGGCCGAGGAGCTGCGGTCCTCCGCCGCGGAGGCCGCCGAGACGCTGCGCACCGAGGCCGAGGAGGCCGCCCGCCGGCTGCGCGCCGAGGCGGAGGAGCAGGCCGAGCAGGCCAGGACCGCCGCCGCCGAGGAACTGGCCGCGCTGCGCGCCGAGGCGGAGGCGAAGATCTCCGGCGCCGAGGAGGCGCTGCGCGACGCCCGCGCCGAGGCCGAGCAGCTGCGCGAGGAGGCCAGGAACGAGATCGAGCGGCAGCGCGCCGAGGCCGCCGAACGGGTCCGCGCCCTGCACGAGCAGGCGTCCGAGGACGCCGAACGGCTGCGCACCGAGGCCGCCGCCGACGCGTCCGCCGCCCGCGCCGAGGGCGAGGCTGTCGCCGTACGGCTGCGCACCGAGGCCGCGACCGACGCCGAGCGCCTCCGCACCGAGGCCCAGGAGGCCGCCGACCGCACCCGCGCGGAGGCGGCGGCCGCCGCCGAACGCGCCGCGACCGAGGCCGCCGAGACCCTCACCGCCGCCCAGGATGAGGCGAGCCGGCGCCGCCGGGAGGCCGACGACCTGCTCGCCGACGCCCGTGAGGAGGCGCACCGCGAACGCTCCCAGGCGCGAGAGCAGAGCGAGGAGTTGCTGTCCTCGGCGCGGCGCCGCCTCGAGGAAGCGCAGGCGGAGGCCGCCCGGCTCACCGAGGAGGCCGAGCGGCGCGCCGACGAGCTGGTCTCCTCCGCCGAGCAGCACGCCACCGGGGTCCGGGAGTCGGTCGCCGGGCTGCGCGAGGAGGCGGAGGAGGAGATCGCCGGGCTGCGTTCGGCCGCCGAGCACGCCGCGGAGACCGTCCTGCGGGAGGCCGAGGAGGAGGCCGAGGCGGGCCGCGCGCTCGCGGAACGCACGGTCGGCGAGGCCATCGCGGAGGCCGCGAGGCTGCGCGAGAGCGCCCAGTCCGAGGCGGACCGCAGCCGCGCCGAGTCCGACCGCGTCCGGGACGAGGCCAGGGCGGACGCCGCGCGCAAGCTGGCGGAAGCCGCCGAGAAGGCGGACACGCTGGTGAGCGGTGCCCAGGAGGAGGCCGACAAGCTGCTCCGCGCCGCCCGTACGGAAGCCGACGAACTGGTCACCACGGCCCGGGCCGAGGCCGAGGAGCTGGTCTCCTCCGCGACGGCGGAGGCGGAGGAGCTGGTCTCGTCCGCGACGGCCGAGGCCGAGGAGACGCTGGGTTCGGCACGGACCGAGGCGGAGGAGACGCTGTCCTCCGCACGGACCGAGGCGGAGGAGCGGGTGACCACCGCTCGGGCGGAGGCGGTCCGGCTCGCCGCCAAGGCCGAGGAGCAGGCCGACTCGATGGTCGGCGCCGCCCGCGCCGAGGCCGAACGGATCGAGCGGGAGGCCCGCGCGGAGAGCACCGCGCTGGTCGAGCGCGCCCGTGAGGACTCCAACACCATGCTGGAGGAGGCCCGTCGGGACGCCACCGCCATCCGCGAACGCGTCGAGGAGCTGCGGGAGCGCACCGAGTCGGAGATGGAGGAGCTGCACGAGCGGGCGCGCAAGGAGGCCGCCGAGGCGATGAAGTCGGCCGGGGAGCGCTGCGACGCGCTGGTGAAGGCCGCCGAGGAGCAACTCGCCGAGGCCCGGGAAATGGCCGAGAAGGAACTGTCGGAGGCCGCCGAGAAGGTGGAGAAGCAGCTCTCCGACGCCAACTCCGAGGCCAGCAAGGTCCGGATCGCGGCGGTGAAGAAGGCCGAGACCCTCATCAAGGAGGCCGAGCAGCGTCGTTCGCAGGCGGTCCGGGAGGCCGAGCGCATGCGCTCCGAGGCCGAACGCGAGGCGGAGCGGATGCGGGAGGAGGGCCAGCGGGACCTGGACCTGTTGGTGCGCCGGCGGGAGGACATCAACGCCGAGATCTCCCGCGTCCAGGACGTGCTGGAGGCGCTGGAGTCGTTCGAGGCGCCGGGTGGTGCCGAGCGGAACGGCAAGGGCGCGCGCGGCGGCAAGGGCGACCGGGACCAGCCGGCCGGCTCCGGCCGGAAGGGCGACCCGAACGGTTCGGGCGGCTCGGACGACAGCGCGTTGACCGCGGGCGCGGGTGCGGGTGTTACCCGTTCGGGCGGCAAGAAGTCACGGAACTAGCCACTCGAAAGAGGGCACATTCTCCACATCAAACGGGCATCCGCTCGATGACACGCCGAGTCTCCCCCTAGGATTCTGCCCAGCACCGCAATGGTCTCGTCCGACAGGAACCCCAATGAGTGACACCGCCCCGCGTCTCGATCCTCCTCCCGACGGATCGCCGATCGAGCGGCGGGGGCACGGCCGCGCCCGGGTCGGCGTGACGAGGCGACGCCGCCGGCAGGGGCACTACGGTGTACCGCTCCCCCGAGGAGCGGGGACGGGCCCGCAAGGATTCCCCCTATAACCTCACCGGTCTCTTTTCGACAGGATCCCCATGAGCGACACTTCCTCCCCGTACGGTTTCGAGCAGGTGCGGCGCGGTTACGACCGCCAGCAGGTCGACGAGCGCATCTCGAAGCTGATCTCCGACCGCGACAACGCTCTCGCCCGCATCACCTCGCTCGAGAAGCGAATCGAAGAACTCCACCTGGAGACGCAGAACGCTCAGGCGCAGGTCAACGACGCCGAGCCCTCCTACGCCGGCCTCGGCGCGCGGGTGGAGAAGATCCTCCGCCTGGCCGAGGAGGAGGCCAAGGACCTGCGCGAGGAGGCCCGTCGGGCCGCCGAGCAGCACCGGGAGCTGGCCGAGAACGCCGCCCAGCAGGTCCGCGAGGACGCCGAGAACTACGCCACCGAGAGGAAGGCGAAGGCCGAGGAGGAGGGCGTCCGGATCGTCGAGAAGGCGAAGGGCGACGCCGCCTCGCTCCGCTCCGACGCGGAGAAGGACGCCCAGTCCAAGCGCGAGGAGGCCGACGCGCTCTTCGAGGACACCCGCGCCAAGGCCGCGCAGGCCGCCGCCGACTTCGAGACCAACCTCGCCAAGCGGCGTGAGCAGTCCGAGCGCGACCTGGCCTCCCGCCAGGCAAAGGCGGAGAAGCGGCTGGCCGAGATCGAGCACCGGGCGGAGCAGCTGCGCCTGGAGGCCGAGAAGCTGCGCACCGACGCCGAGCGCCGCGCCCGCCAGACGGTGGAGACCGCCCAGCGCCAGGCCGAGGACATCGTCGCCGACGCCAACGCCAAGGCCGACCGCGCCCGCAGCGAGTCCGAGCGCGAGCTGGCGGCCCTGACGAACCGTCGGGACAGCATCAACGCCCAGCTGACCAACGTCCGCGAGATGCTGGCCACGCTGACCGGTGCCGCCGTGGCGGCCGCCGGCCAGCCCGCCGACGACGACGAGGGTCTGAGCAAGGGCGTGCCCGCGCAGCAGTCCCGCTGAGGCGCGAGGCGGCCCCGGCGGGTACCCCGACCGCCCGGCACGACGGAGTTCACGCTCCGGCAGGGCCCGGACAGCGCTCCGGCAGCACGGCGACGGGCGTCCGACACCCCAGCGGGTGCCGGGCGCCCGTCGCCGTTTCCCTACCGGAACGTGACCTTCCGGTTGGCCCGCGACCTGTGGTGTCGGTTAGCGTCCGTCCTATGATCGAGCTCACGGGGTTGACCAAGCGATACGGTTCGACGACCGCCGTGGACCGCCTCTCCTTCACCGTCCGGCCAGGCGTCGTCACCGGCTTCCTCGGCCCCAACGGCGCCGGCAAGTCCACCACCATGCGGATGATCATGGGGTTGGACAAGCCGACGTCCGGCGACGCGCTTGTCGACGGCACGCACTACGCCAAGCTGAAGGAACCGCTCACCAGGGTGGGCGCGCTGCTAGAGGCCAGGTCCGTGCAGGGCGGGCGGACCGCCTACAACCATCTGCTGTGGCTGGCGCAGTCCAACGACATCCCGGCACGCCGGGTGGACGAGGTTCTCGGCCTCGTCGGCCTGACCGAGGTGGCCAGGAAGCGGCCCAGCGGCTTCTCCCTCGGCATGGGCCAACGCCTGGGCATCGCCGCCGCGCTGCTCGGCGACCCTCGGATCCTCATGTTCGACGAGCCGGTCAACGGGCTCGACCCCGAGGGCATCCACTGGATCCGCAACCTGATGAAGCAGCTGGCAGCCGAGGGCCGCACGGTCTTCGTCTCCAGCCACCTCATGAGCGAGATGGCGCTCACCGCCGACCACCTCGTGGTGATCGGCAAGGGGCAGCTGCTCGCCGACATGCCGATGGCCGAGTTCATCAGCCAGAACTCCCGCAGCTACGTACGCGTGCGGACACCGGAGCCGGAGCGCATGCGGGACGTGCTGACCGCGGGCGGTGTGCACCTCGCCGACGGGCCCGACGGCACCATCGAGGCGGAGGGCACGGACGCCGCGAAGATCGGTGAGCTCGTCGCCGCCGAAGGCGTCGTACTGCACGAACTCAGCCCGCAGCAGGCCTCGCTGGAGGAGGCGTTCATGCGGCTGACCGCGCAGACCGTCCAGTACCAGGCGGGGCCCGGCACCGCCGCCGGCGCCGGCTTGGCGGCCGGACCGAACTGGCAGCAGCCCCCACAGACCACGGCGCCGGGCGGACCCGTCGACGTTTCGAAGGTCGACGTTTCGCAGAAGGAAGGGAACTGAACGATGGCCCAGCTCACACGGGTGCTCAGTTCGGAGTGGACCAAGATCAAGACCGTGCGGTCGACCGTCTGGACCCTCGCCCTCACCTTCCTCACCACCGTGGTGATCGGCGTCCTGTTCTGCCTGCTCGTCAGGTACCTCATCCCCGCCGGCGAGCGGGGTGTCTTCGACCCCACGTTCACGAGCTTCGGCGGCATCAGCATGGGGCAGCTCGCGGTGATCTGCTTCGGCGTGCTCGTGGTGACCTCCGAGTACAGCTCCGGCATGATCCGCGCCTCGCTGTCGGCCGTCCCCCAGCGCGGCCTGCTGATGGGCGCCAAGACGCTCGTCGGAGTGGGAGCGGCGCTGGCGGTGGGACTGGTGACCGCGTTTGTCTCCTTCTTCCTCGGCCAGTTGGTGCTCGGCAGCGAACTGAACACCTCGATCGGCGAGCCCGGCGTCCTGCGCGCGGTGATCGGCGCGGGCGTCTACCTGGCGCTGATGGCCGCGCTGTCCATGGGCGTGGCCTGGCTGCTGAGGTCGCCGATGCTCTCCTTCGGCATCCTCATCCCGCTGTTCTTCCTGGTGTCCGGGATCCTCGGCATGATTCCGCGCGCCCGGGACGTGGCCCAGTTCCTGCCCGACCAGGCGGGGTCGACCATCATGGCGGTCGGCGACATGGGCGAGTTCGGCGGGATCGACCGCGCGTACGGCCCGTGGGGCGGCCTGCTGATCATGGTCCTCTGGGTCGCCGCCGCGCTCGCGGCCGGGTACGCGACGCTGAAGTCCCGGGACGCCTGACGGGCACCACGCGGAGGGGCGGGCCGTCGATCGGGTGAGGCGCGGCGGGCCTGCCGCCCCGCCGGCCACGCTCCGGCGATAATCGCTGCTGTTCATCGCCCTGGAGGCCCCGGGCGAACGACGGCCGCGGGGAGAGCGTGAGGCGTCATGGCCGACTGGTGGCAGCGGAACGTCATGGAGCCGGGGAAGCTGCCGCTCCTCATGTGCCTGCTGGCGTTTGTCCTCACGTTCATGACGACCCGGACGATCACCCGGCTGATCCGGGCGGGGAAGGGCCCCTTCCGCGACGTGAGCCCGGGCGGGCTCCATGTGCATCACGTCGTGCCGGGAATCCTCCTCGCCACCGTGGGCGGCTTCGGGGCGGTGGCCGCTCAGGGACAGGGGTGGGGCAAGGCCGCCGCGGCCATGCTCTTCGGCATCGGTATCGGGCTGGTACTGGACGAGTTCGCGCTGGTGCTCCACCTCTCGGACGTCTACTGGAGCGACCAGGGCCGCCTCTCCGTGGAGATCGTCCTCCTCACCACCGCGGTGGTGGGCCTGCTGGTGCTCGGCGCGGTCCCGTTCGGCGTCGACGACGTCGACCCGGACGAGGCCGGGCGGCGCTGGACAACGGTCGCCGTCGTCCTGACCAACTTCCTTTTTGTCGTGATCGCCTGTGCCAAGGGCAAGTTCGGGATGGGCGTGGTGGGGGCCGTGTTTCCCCTTCTGGCCTGGGTGGCGGCAGTGCGGTTGGCCCGACCCGACTCGGTGTGGGCGCGCCGCTTCTACCGTGAGGGCTCCCGTCGGCGGCGACGGGCCGCGGCGCGTGCCGCCCGGCACGACGCCCGGTGGGGCGGGTTGTGGCGGACGGCCCAGAACGCCCTCGCCGGGGCCCCCGACCCGGCACCGCGCGGCGAGACGGGGGATCGATCCGACCAGACAGGTCAGTAGCGCGGTGCCTGCCGGGAGCGCTGGATCCTCGCCGCCCGGCGGTCCCGCGCGTTCCAGCACGCCTTGTGCCAGTGCCGGCGGTCGTCCCCGTCGCCGTACTCGGGCCAGGCCACCACGTGGGGCACGCCCGGCGGGATCTCCTGGTCGCAGCCGGGGCAGCGGTAGTGCTTGACCGCGGCGGCACCGCTGATGTGCCGCACCGACCACTGCTCGCCCAACCAGTTGTCCGTACGCTGGAGACCGTGGCGCTCGCCCACCTCGGCCTCCGGGCCCGACGTGGCGTGGGAACGCGGACGGTTGCGGCGGGGAGACACAGGACACCTCTACACGGTCGGGGCCGGCGGCGCTCCGGCCGGTGACGGTTCCCGTCAAGGGTAGGGGGTCGCCCACCCCGTCGGCACCCGGACGGGGTCCGGTTCACCCTCGCTGTTGATCTCCTCCCGGCGACCGCGGCGCCCGCCTCCCCGCACCGCTGTCGATGATCGGAAGAATCCCCGCGCGCGGCCGTGCCTTTGGCACGTGTCAGGCGTTAGTGCCGTAGGAGAACCGCGCTGTAGGAGAACCGCGGTGTCGGCGGCTCAGGAGGGGCGATGTTTGTTGGGGCGTTTGTACTGGCCGCCCAGTTTCCCGGGCAGGGCCACGCCGAGGCGCTGCACCGGGCGGTACGCGCGGTGGAGGTAGCCGAGCACGCCGGTCTGCACTCGGCGTGGCTCGCCGAGCACCACTTCGTGCCGTACGGGACCTGCCCGTCGGCCACCACGCTGGCCGCCTACCTGCTGGGCCGCACCGAACGGCTGCGGATCGGCACGGCGGTGAGCGTGCTCCCCACCGCGCATCCCGTCGCGCTCGGCGAACAGGCCGCGCTGCTCCACCTCACTTCAGGCGGGCGGTTCACACTCGGCGTCGGACGCGGTGGGCCGTGGGTGGACCTGGAGGTGTTCGGCGGCGGGCTCGCCGCCTACGAGGAGGGCTTCCCCGAGTCCCTGGACCTGCTGCTGCGCTGGCTGCGGGAACCACGGGTGGGCGCCGAAGGGCGGCGGTACCGGTTCCGCGAGGTGGCCGTCGTGCCGCGCGCGGACGAGGCCCTGGAGTCCGGGCTGCCGCCCTCCCCGCCCGTGGTCCTCGCCTGCACGTCGCCGTCCTCCGTCCGGCTCGCCGCCGCGCGCGGCCTGCCCATGCTGCTCGGCATGCACTGCGGGGACGCGGAGAAGGCCGAGATGGTGGCGATGTGGCGGCGGGAGGCCGAGGCGGCCGGACATCCGCACGAGGTCGTGGCGCGCGCGCCCCACGTCTCGGCCGGTGTCGTCCAGGTCGCGGACACCCGGGAGGAGGCCGTCGAGGTGCTGGCGAAGGCGATGCCCGGCTGGTTCCGGCTCGGGCTCGGCGCGCACGTGACGGTCGACGGTCGGCGCCGGCAGATGCGGGACCCGGTCGCCTACACCGACCTGTTGTGCTCGCTGCACCCGGTGGGCCCGCCCGCGCTGTGCGCGGAACGACTGAACGCCACCGCCGAACGCACGGGGATCACACAGTTCGCGCTGCTGGTGGAGGGGTCGGGCGATCTCGCGGCGACCGAGACGAACGTGCACCGGGTGGGGCGGGAGGTGCTGCCGCTTCTCGCTGGCGGGGAGAGCGGCAGCCACACCGGCGCGCGGTTCGGAAGGTCCGGGAACTGACGGCTCCCGGACGGCGGTCCCGGACATGGCGGACGGCCTCGGGGTCCCGCGGCCGCCTCCGGGCGGGTCAGCAGTCCCGCAGCTCCGGTGACTGGTTGAGCAGCTGACCGCGTATCGAGGTGAAGCGGGCGAGTCGGTCGTCGGCCGAGCCGTCCAGCGGGAAGACGGCGACCCGGTGGCAGTTCTGGAACGCGAGGCGCACCCCGAAGTGCCGCTCCAGCGCACCCCTGATGGCGTCACTCGCCAGCGCCCGGAGCAGCTGCCCTCGGGCCTGCTCGTTCGGCGGAGGCGTCTGGTTGTCGGCGAACTCGCCACCGTCGACCTGGAGTCGGGCGACCAGAGTGCTGACCATCTCCCAGGCGTACGGGAGGGAGTTCTTGACGCAGTCGACGAACTCGCCTTCGTCAACCTCGCCTCGCTCGGCCTGTTCGAGTAGGGCCGGTGAGACGTCGAGCGACATGGGGTTCTCCTCTCGCGGCCCCACTGGTGCGGGGCCTCACGGACGGGGCAGGAGGGGACGCCTCACAACTCGACGCGCACTCGCTTCGCTCGGCGACACCTCCACTACCTACCGTAAGTCCCGAAGGGGCAACCGACCATACGGTTGCGTACACAACCGGCCACCTTCGAACAGGTAGAAGCAGGGGCGAATCGCGCGGACACCCCTACGTCAAGTAGCGTGGCCGACCATGCGTCTTGTCATCGCCCGCTGCTCCGTGGACTACGCCGGCCGCCTCACCGCCCACCTGCCCTCCGCCCCCCGACTGATCCTGGTCAAGGCGGACGGCTCGGTGTCCATCCACGCGGACGACCGCGCCTACAAGCCCCTCAACTGGATGTCGCCTCCGTGCACCCTGAAGGAGGGCGAGGACGGGGTGTGGACCGTCGTCAACAAGGGGGGCGAAAAGCTGATCATCACGATGGAGGAGATCCTCCACGACTCCTCCCACGAACTGGGCGTGGACCCCGGCCTGATCAAGGACGGCGTGGAGGCGCACCTCCAGGAACTGCTCGCCGACCGCATGGAGACCCTCGGCGAGGGCTGGTCCCTCATCCGCCGCGAGTACCCGACGGCCATCGGCCCGGTGGACATCCTCGGCCGCGACCACGAGGGCGTCACGGTCGCCGTGGAGATCAAGCGCCGGGGCGAGATCGACGGCGTCGAGCAGCTGACCCGCTACCTCGACCTGCTGAACCGCGACCCCCACCTGGCCCCCGTCAAGGGCGTCTTCGCGGCGCAGGAGATCAAGCCGCAGGCCCGGGTGCTGGCCACGGACCGCGGCATCAGCTGTGTGACTCTCGACTACAACGCGCTGCGCGGCATCGAGGACGACAAGCTCCGCCTCTTCTGACGCCCCACGCCCCACAGCCGACTCGTTCCGCGCCGCCGCCTGAGCCCCGCCGACTGAACCCCGCCGACTGAACCCTGCCGCCTGAGCCCCGCGCCTGCGAGCGGTGCACCGGACCCCCGCCGGGCGGAGCCCCGCCGGGCGCCTCAGGCGGCGACGAGCGTGTCCTCCGTCGCCGAGGCCGACGCCGTGGGCGTGGTCGGCGGCGAGGACGAGGTGAAGCTCGCGCTCGGCTCCGGGTCGGGGTCCGGGTCGTCCGTCTCGGTGGGCGTCGGTGTCGGTGTCGGCGTCGGCTTCTCCGGCTCGGTCGGCGGCGTGCTGGGCGTCCGGGTGGGCTCGTCCGGGTCCGTGGGCCGACGGGTGGGCTCGGAGGGCTCCGCCGTCGGTGTGCCGGGCTCGGAGGTGGGCCGCTCCGACTCGTCGGGGTCCGTGCCCGAGGGGGACGGGCTCGGCGCCGACTCGGTGGGAGCGACCGGACGGAGGGGGTCGGCGGGCGGCGGCGCCTGCGAAGTCCTGTCGCGCTCCACGACGTTGGACGGGAACGGCTGTTCGTCACTGGACGTCGACGTGCTCGGCCGGACGTCGCTGGTCGGGGCGTCCTTGCCGGAGGTGTTGCCGAGCGTCATCACCGTGCCGAGGACCACCGCGAGCAGGACGCCGGCGCCGGCCGCGGCCATGTTGCGCCGCGCGGTGCCGACCACCGGCCAACGCCGCCGCCCGGCAGGCCCGTCGCCGGCGGACGGCTCCGCCACCGGACCGCGGGGCGGCACGGCGCCCTGGACGGCCGTCGCCAGCCGGGTACCGGTCGCCGGGGTCTCGGGGCGCACCGCCGCGCCCGGCAGATGCGGTTCGGGCGGCGTGGCGGCGGGGGCGGTCCGGTCCTCCACCAGGGCCAGCGCGCGGCGCCCGGCCACCGCTCCGCGCTTGTCTGCCAGCGCTCCGCGGAGACCGATGGACGCCTCGAGCTCCGCCCTGGCCCGCTCGACGTTGCCCTGGCAGAGCGCGAGCACGCCCAACTCGTGGTGGAAGTAGGCTTCTTCGGCGACCTCGCCGGCGAGGCGGGCGGCCTCCTGGCCTCCGCGAAGCGCGCTCTCCCACGCCGACCACAGCAGGGAGGCGGCGAAGACCGGTGAGGCGGTGTGCGCCAGCAGGGCGGCCGTGCTCGGGTGACCGGCCTTCTTGGCACCCTGTATCGCGGACAGCACGGCCCCGGCCTCGGTGGCCACCCGTTCCGCGGTGACGGACGGATGCCCCGCCCACCACGCGTAGTGCCGTGCCGCCCGCAGCGCGCGGTCGGCGGTGTCCCGCTCGTCGGCGAAGTCCGGCAGCTCACCCGCCTGGTCGGCGGCGGCCCGGGCGGCGACCAGCTGACCGGCCACGCCGCCGGAGAGGCGGTAGCAGGCGCCGCTCGCGGTGGCGAGGCCGGCGGCGGCGAGCTCGGCCAGGGCGGTGTCCGCGCGGGGGTCGTCCACCAGCGCGGGCAGGTGGGCCTGGTGGGGCAGCTCCCCTCCGAGCGCCAGCGCGAGGCGCAGCGTCTCCAGCGCCAACGGCGAGAGCGCGGCCGCGACCTGCGCCGGGGAGATCGACACCGACAGCGGGGGCAGCGCGGATGACGGTGAGGGGTCCGGCGTCTCGCCGGCCGCCGTCGGGGCGGCACCGGTTCCGGCCCGGCCGGACGCGGCCGCCGCCTCCTCGGCGCTGTCCTCGGGCGCGGTGTCCGGCGCGGCCGGATCCTCGACGTGTACGCGGTCGGCGGGGAGCGCGTGGAGAGCGGTTCCTGCCGGCCGGTCGTCGCGCTCCTGCCGCCCCTCGTCGGGAAGCGTGTCCTTCGACAAGGCGGTGGGAACGGCGTCGGCGGGCTCGGAGTCCGGCTCCACGGTGTCGGACGACGCCGTGTCGGACGACGCCGTGTCGGACGACGCGGCATCGGGGCGGTCCGCGTCGGCGTTGTCGGCCGGCGTGGCGGCCGGGGCTCGCAGGCGGTCCCGGTGCCGCAGCAGCGCGCCGGCCTGGAGGAACCGCAGCGGCAGCCCCTCCGACTCGAACCACAGGTCGGCGGCCCATTCGGTCTCGTCCTCGCTCAGCGGCCGGCGGGCGGCGAGCGCGAGCAGTTCCATGCAGGCCGTCCGGCTCAGGCCCTCCAGCGGCACCTCGACCAGGCCCGTCTGGTCCAGGGGCGGGGCGGCGTCCGGCGTGGCGGAGATGAGGAAGGCGCACTCGGGGGTGGCGTGCAGCAGCTCCTCCAGGGCCGACCCGCCGAACTCAGCGTCGTCCAGCACCACCACGGCGCCGATGCGGGCGACCGCCTCCAGCAGTTCCGCGCGACCGAGCCGGTGCCGGGGGGCGTCGTGGACGGCGGCGAACATCTCGTGGAGCAGGTCGGTCGGGGTGCGGCGGTGCCCGCTGAGCCGGAGGACGCCGTCGGGCGCGAGGTCCGCGCAGTCGGCCGCCACGGCGTTCAGCAGGGCTGTCCGGCCGGACCCGGAACGGCCGACGAGCCGTACCGAGCGCCCCTGGGCGAGCAGCGCGACCAGGCGCTTGCGCTCCTCGGTGCGTTCCAGCAGCGGCAGGTCCAGCGCGGCCTCGCCGGCCGGCGGGGCGGGCTCGGCGGCGCGCTGCCGGGCCTCACGGGCCTCGGCGGTGCGTCGCTTCGGAGGCTCGGGGAGCGAGGTGGGAGGACATATCTCTATCTCGCTGCCGTCGACGGGGTTGACGGTCACGAGGTAGTCGGCCGCGACCAGCTGCACCGTTCTCGCCAGCGCCCCGCTGTCCCGGCCCTGCGGCCCCCGGTGCGTCGGGTCCATGGTTCAAAACCCCCAGAACGTGGCGAGCAGTGTGGTCCGCCTGTGCGACAGGCTGTGTGGTCCGCCTGTGCGACAGGACATGCGCACCCTAGACCGCTGTTCACCTCCGCCGCAGCCCGCCCCCGGCCCGTGGGCACAATCGTCACGGCTTTGTGAGGGTTTCCCCTTCGATGGCGAGGATGCGGTGGAGCCGGGTCGCCACGAGAAGGCGCTGCATCTGCGGGGGGACGGCACGCAGGACAAGACGGCGACCGCACCGGCCGGCCCTGCGGTGCGCTCCCATGATCACGCCGAGGCCGGTGGCGTCCCAGGAGTCCAGCGCGGCGAGGTCGAGCACCAGGTCCCCCTCGCCGGCGTCGAGCGCACGGTGCAGTGTGGTGCGGGCGTCCGCTGCGCTGCGGACGTCGAGGCGGCCCCCGACGACCAGCTCGGCGTGGTCGCCCTTGATATGCATAACGCGCTCCCTGTGCGGCTACCTCGGATGAACCTTCGTGTCCTTGTGTCTCATCACAACTGACCGTCCCTCAGGACGGGAAGTTGCCGTCCGTGCTCGAACCGATACCGAGTTCACCCTCGCGGGTGAACGAATCCCACCGGCTGTTCGGCTCAGGTCTGCCCGGGGTGCCCGCCGCCGGAGGTCGGCGCGGGCACCCTCGGCTGGTCTGCCCGGTGGGGTCAGTAGCGGTAGAACCCCTCGCCGCTCTTGCGGCCGAGGTCGCCGGCGTCCACCATGCGGCGCATCAGCTCGGGCGCGGCGAACTTCTCGTCCTGCGACTCGGTGTAGATGTTGTTCGCCGCGTGCAGCAGGATGTCCACCCCGGTGAGGTCGGCGGTGGCCAGCGGGCCCATGGCGTGACCGAAGCCGAGCTTGCAGGCGACGTCGATGTCCTCGGCGCTGGCGACACCGGACTCGTGCAGCTTGGCCGCCTCCACGACCAGGGCGGTGATCAGCCGGGTGGTGACAAAACCGGCGACGTCGCGGTTGACGACGATGCAGGTCTTGCCGACGCCCTCGGCGAACTCCCTGGCGGCTTCGAGGGTCTTGTCACTCGTCTTGAGGCCGCGCACCAGCTCGCAGAGCTTCATCATCGGCACCGGGGAGAAGAAGTGGGCGCCCACCACGCTCTCCGGGCGCTGCGTCGCCGCGGCGATCTTGGTGATCGGGATGGCGGAGGTGTTGGAGGCGAGGACGGCGTCGTCCTTCGCCAGGCCGTCGAGCGCGCGGAAGATCTCCTGCTTGACCTCCAGCTTCTCGAACACGGCCTCCACGACGACGTCCGCGTCCGCGACGGCGTCCAGGTCGGTGGTGGTGGTGATCCGGCCGAGCGCCGCCTCGGCGTCGTCCGCCGCGAGCTTGCCCTTCTCCACGAACTTCTTGTAGGACGCCTCGATGCCGTTGCGCCCCCGGGCCAGCGCCTCATCGGTGACGTCGCGCAGGACGACGTCCCATCCCGCCTGCGCGGAGACCTGGGCGATACCGGACCCCATGAGTCCGGCTCCGATGACGGCGAGCTTCTTGGCCACGTTCTTCCCCTCGCTGGAATGGATGAGTGTGCGCTCTCAGGCGGACCTTAGCGCCCGTGAGCGACCGGTGGGGGGCGAAGAGATGCGCGTCACGTCTCACCAGATGGACATCACACTTTCGGGGCCTTCGGGGCCAGTTGGCCGGCGCGGACGGGGCGCGCGGCGACGTTCACGGACGGCTTCCCGGTCCTCCTGAGACGCCCGGGAGGGGCTCCGCCGGTGACGGTGATCCGCCACGGCCCGGCCGTGGGTCGTAGGCTCGCGGCATGGTCAACCTCACGCGCATCTACACCCGCACCGGCGACAGCGGTACCACCGCGCTCGGCGACATGAGCCGCACCGCCAAGACGGACTCCCGCATCGCCGCCTACGCCGACGCCAACGAGGCGAACGCCGTCATCGGCACCGCGCTTGCCCTGGGCGAGCTGGCCGAGGAGATCCGGACCGTCCTGGTACGGGTGCAGAACGACCTCTTCGACGTGGGCGCCGACCTGGCCACTCCGGTCGTGGAGAACCCGGAGTACCCGCAGCTGAGGGTGGAGCAGAGTTACGTCGACCGGCTTGAGGCCGACTGCGACCACTTCAACGCCGAACTGGAGAAGCTTCGCAGCTTCATCCTGCCCGGAGGCACGGCCGGGGCCGCGCTGCTGCACCAGGCCTGCACGGTGGTCCGGCGGGCCGAGCGCAGCACCTGGCACGCGCTCGAGGAGCACGGCGAGACGATGAACCCGCTGACCGCCACCTATCTGAACCGGCTCTCGGACCTCCTGTTCATCCTGGCCCGGACCGCGAACAAGGAGTCCGGCGACGTGCTCTGGGTGCCCGGCGAGAACCGCTGACCGGCGCCGCCGGAGTCGGCGGCCGCCGCGGCGGTCTGTGCGTCGGCCGGGGCTTCCGCCGACGCGGCGGTAGGTCCGTCGGTCGGCGGCCGCTTGGGCCAGAACGTGTAACTCGCCGCGATGATCAGGGAGATCACCACCACGATCCCCATGCGCGCCTGCCACTCACGCAACGACTGCGCCTGGGCCTCGTTGCCGACGTACCACGCGGCGAGTTGGAGCAGGCCGGCGGCTATGCCCGCGCCGAGCACGCTGCGACCGGCCATCTTCCACTCGTGGACCGCGCGCGGCCAGCCGTGGCGCGGCGGCTTGACCGGCGGCGGGCCGCCGAGGAAGCGGTGGGTGAAGTGCCCGTCGGCCCAGCGGATCAGGTAGTGGCCGTAGGCGACGCTGAAGCCTATGTAGACGGCGGCGAGGCCGTGCTTCCAGTCGGGCTCGGCGCCGCGCCGCAGGTCGAGCGCGGTGACCACCAGCAGGACGATCTCCAGCAGCGGCTCGCACAGCAGCACGGCCACGCCCAGCCGGGGCATCCGGGCCAGGTACCGCAGGCAGAGGCCTCCGGCGAGCAGAACCCAGAAGCCGATCTCGCAGATGATGATCAGGGTGACGATCACGGGGACGACCAGCCTTCCCACGCGGCCCTCGAACGTGGCCGACTCGACTGGTCCCAGCATCTCGGCCGGAGCGCGGCCGGCCATCGTCTGCACTGACGATCTCGGAGTGCATCAAAAGATGTACTCCTGCTCAGCCGAAAGGTGGCTTTCTGCCTTCTGGCCGGCCGCTCAGCGCAGCAGCGCGACCAGCAGGAGGACCACGCCCGCCAGCCCGCACAGCCCGGAGCCGACAAACCACAGCGTCAGCTGCCGGGTGTCGCGCCGGAGCAGTTCCTCCTCCGACTTGGCCGACACGATGTACGTGCCGCCCTCGCTCGGCCTGGCGATCTCCAGGTGCCCCCGCACGTCGGTCGCCTCGCCGTGCACGAACAGCCTGGTCCCCTGGCGCAGCACCCACTCCTCGTGCTTGAAGCCGAGGGTGCCGTCGCCCTGGCGGGTGGTGAGCGTGATCGGCCCGATGCTCAGGCCGCCCTCGCCGCGCCCCTGGTGCTGGACGAAGTTGTCGAGGGTCTTGTCGGCGCCTATCGTCTCGGCGCCCTCCGGCCGGATGGCGATCCTCCCGCTGTCGTCCTCGACGAGGAACCCGGTGTCGCTGGTGAGGGCGGAGACCGTCTCGTGCTGAGTGGTGCGCCGGCGGTTCCCGTTGGAGTCGCGGCGGATCTCCTCGTACTTGCGGGTGATCTTGTGCCGGTGCCAGACGCAGTCGACCTCCTGGAGCTGGGACTTCAGCAGTCCGCGCTGGTCCGGCAGGGCGATGCCGACGACCTCGCACGGGTAGCGGAAGTGCCCCGGCCCCGCGGCCTCGGCGGCGGCCTGCCGCATGGCGCTCAGCTCGGCGACGGTGAGCGTCTCGGTGCGTTCGAGCCTGCCGATCCGCTTGTTGGTGAGATGTGCCAGGATGCCGAACAGCACCGCGAACACCAGTGCCAGCACACCGATGAAGACCACGTCCGCGCTCCCCCGTTTCCCTCGTGAACCGCCGCGCAGGACTCTACCGCCGTGCGGGCCGCGGCGGACCGGCCGTGCTGTGATGGACACATGGCCGTGACCATCGCCCGACCCCACCGTGACGACGTGCTCATCGCCGTGTGCGGTGCCGCCGGCGGTCTGGCGCTGTGGTTCCTCGGCCTCTTCACCAACCCGCCGCTCGCGGAACGGCACGGTGAGCTGGCGCTGGTCACGCTCGCCGTGATGTGTGTGGCGGTCCTCGGTCGGCGGGTGGCGCAGCCGTGGGCGCTGCTACTCGCCGTGCCGACGGTGGTCGCGGACGCCTTCACCGGCTCGGTGCTGGCGACGCTGATGCTGTTCACGGACGTGGTGTACGCGGCCGCGCTCTACGGTCGGCCACGTCTCTCGCGCGCGCTGCTGCCCGCTTCGGTGCTGCTGTCGGTGGCGGTGACCGCGGCGGTGCTGGCGGTGTCGCGCCGCCCGGAGGCGGTGGTGCTCGGCATCGTGTGCGCGCTGGTCACGGCGGCGCCGGCCGGGACGGGGATCCTGGTGCGGCAGCACCGGGACCGGGCCGCGGCCGAGCGGCTGCGTGCCGAACAGACCGCGCTGCTGGCCGAGATGGACCGCAAGCAGGCGGTGCACGCCGAGCGCGCCCGGGTGGCGCGGGAGCTGCACGACCTGGTCGCGGGGCACCTGTCGGCCATCGCGCTGCACTCCACCGCCGCGCAGAGTCTGGACGACCCGGCCGCCACCGGGCGGGCGCTCGCGGTGATCCGGGAGAACAGCGTGCACGGCCTGGCGGAGATGCGGCGGCTCATCTCGCTGCTCCGCTCGGAGGAGGCGGAGGACGGCTCGGCCCCCGCGCCCGCCGCGGTGCCCAAACTGGCCGGCCTGTCGGCACTGGTGCGGCGCGCCGAGGCGGACGGCGACGGCGCCGGCCTGGTCTTCGAGTTGCACGACGAGATCGGCGGGCGGCCGCTGCCGGCGCCGGTGGAGTTGGCGGCGTACCGTCTGGTCCAGGAGTCCCTGACCAACGCGCTGAAGCACGCGGCGCCGGGCCGGGTGAGAGTGCGGCTCGCCGAGCGGCGCACAGGTGAGTCCGGGCGGGAGCGTCCGGCGCTGTCGGTCAGTGTGGCCTCGCCGCTCGGCGGTCCGGCCGAGCCGCGGGCGCCGGGTTCGGGCAGCGGGCTGGTGGGGATGCGGGAGCGGGTCGCCCTGCTCGGCGGGGTGTTCGACGCGGGTGAGCGGGACGGACGTTGGCTGGTGCGGGCGTTGCTCCCGCTGGACGAGGGGAGCGGGGAGCGATGACGATCCGGGTGCTGGTCGCCGAGGACCAGGCATCGGTGCGTTCGGGGCTGGTGCTGATCCTGGGCAGCGCCGCGGACGTGGAGGTGGTCGGGGAGGCCGCCGACGGCGTGGAGGCGGTGGAGCTGGCGCGGCGGCTGCGGCCGGACGTCGTTCTGATGGACGTGCAGATGCCCAGGTTGGACGGGGTGACGGCGACCCGGCAACTGACGGCCGAACAGGTCGCGGACGTCCTGGTGTTGACGACGTTCGACCTGGACGAGTACGTCTTCGGCGCACTGCGCGCGGGCGCCGCCGGCTTCCTGCTCAAGGACACAGACGCCGCGTCGCTGGTGGAGGCGGTGCGCACGGTGGCGCGCGGGGACGGCATGATCGCGCCGGCCGTGACCCGGCGGCTGATCCGCCGGTTCGCGGCGACGCCGGGCGACGGTCTGCCGGGGCTGCCGGGTGTGGCGCCCTCCGCTGCGAAACCGGGAGGCGGCGGGGCTCCGGAGGAGCTGGCGTCCCTCACCGCCCGGGAGCGGCAGGTGCTCGCGCGGGTCGCCGAGGGGTTGTCCAACGCGGAGATCGCGAGTGCGCTCGGCATGGCCGAGGGTACGGTGAAGACCCATGTCAGCCGGGTGTTGGGCAAGTTGGGGCTGCGTAGTCGGACGCAGGCGGCGGTGCTGGTCAGGGAGTGGGGCGTGTCGGCGGACTGAGGGAGGCCGCGAGGCGCCGCCGGGCGGGCCGGCCGAACTCGACGGATTCGTTCAGGAGTTGGAGCCACGATCCAATGTGGTCCAGACCTATTGACCAAAGGTATGGACCATTCTACGCTCCCCCACAACTGCGGCGAGCCATGTCCCCACAGCGCTCGCGAGGCGGCGCAGCTCCCCCGTTTCCCAGGTCTTCGGACTCAGGGTCGATATGAGGAGTACCCCTTGAGATCAGGCACCGCAAGACGCTTCAAACGAACCGTGGGCGCCATCGCGCTCGCGGTGGCCGTACCTCTCGCCGGCGTGATCGGCCTGGCCACCCCCGCACAGGCCGCCGAGGCCACCGCCACGTACACCAAGTCCGCCGACTGGGGCTCCGGCTTCGAGGGCAAGTGGACGGTGAAGAACACCGGGAACGCCCCGCTCAACGGCTGGACCGTGAAGTGGACGTTCCCTGCGGGCACCACCGTCGTCTCCGCCTGGGACGCCGACGTCACCAGCTCCGGCACGACCTTCACCGCCAAGAACAAGGGCTGGAACGGCGCCCTCGCACCGGGTGCCAGTGTCACCTTCGGCTTCAACGGCAAGGGCAGCGGCGGCGGCGACGTCAGCGGCTGCACGCTGAACGGCGCCGCCTGCGACGGCAGCGGCGGCCCGCAGGAACCGGAGGAGCCCGAGGAGCCGGAAGAGCCGGAGGAGCCGGGCAACCCGGGCCCCGGCGGTGAGCACATCAACCTCGGCTACTTCGTCGAGTGGGGCGTCTACGGACGCAACTACCACGTCAAGGACCTGGTCACCAGCGGCTCGGCGGCCAAGCTGACGCACATCAACTACTCGTTCGGCAACGTCCAGGGTGGCAAGTGCACCATGGGCGACAGCTACGCGGCGATCGACAAGGCGTACAGCGCCGCGCAGAGCGTCGACGGCAAGGCCGACACCTGGGACCAGCCGCTGCGCGGCAACTTCAACCAGCTGCTCAAGCTCAAGAAGCAGTACCCGCACATCAAGGTGCTGTGGTCCTTCGGCGGCTGGACCTGGTCCGGCGGCTTCGCGGACGCCATGAAGAACCCGGCCGCGTTTGCCAAGTCCTGCAACCAGCTGGTCAACGACCCGCGCTGGGCCGGCGTCTTCGACGGCATCGACCTGGACTGGGAGTACCCGAACGCCTGCGGTCTGACCTGTGACAACAGCGGCCCCGCCGTGATGCGCGACATGATGCGCGCCTTCCGCACCGAGTTCGGTTCGAAGCAGCTGGTGACCGCCGCCATCACGGCCGACGCCTCCGCCGGCGGCAAGATCGACTCCGCCGACTACGCGGGCGCCGCGCAGTACACCGACTGGTACAACGTCATGACGTACGACTTCTTCGGCGCGTGGAACGCCAAGGGCCCGACCGCCCCGCACTCCCCGCTGCGCTCCTACCCCGGCATCCCGCAGGCCGGCTTCGACAGCGACGCCGCCATCACCAAGCTGATCGCCAAGGGGATCCCGGCGAAGAAGCTGCTCCTGGGCATCGGCTTCTACGGCCGCGGCTGGACCGGCGTCACCCAGTCCGCCCCCGGCGGCACGGCGACCGGCCCGGCGCCCGGCACCTACGAGCAGGGCATCGAGGACTACAAGGTCCTGAAGAACAGCTGCCCCGCCACCGGCACCATCGCCGGCACCGCGTACGCGCACTGCGGTGACAAGTGGTGGAGCTACGACACCCCGCAGACGATCGTCGGCAAGATGAACTACGCCAAGCAGAAGGGCCTCGGCGGCGCCTTCTTCTGGGAGTTCAGCGGCGACACGGCGAACGGTGAGCTGATCAC
>NZ_WMLF01000280.1 GCF_014156695.1 Streptomyces durbertensis
CCCGAGGATCTGACGGCCCCCGCGGCCATCCGCCGTCACTCGCACCCCGCGGTCCGGCGGCGCCCCCGACAGGGGGAGACTGAGCGCCATGACCGACAGCACCACCCCCGACGCCGGCCCCCGCACCGTCCTGCTCCGCGGCGGCGAAGTGCACAGCCCCGCCGACCCGTTCGCCACCGCCATGGTCGTCCAGGGCGACCGGATCGCCTGGGTGGGCTCGGAAGGCGCCGCCGACTCCTTCGCCGACGGCGTCGACGAGGTTGTCCACCTCGACGGCGCCCTCGTCACCCCGGCGTTCACAGACGCACATGTGCACACCACGGCCACCGGGCTCGCCCTCACCGGCCTCGACCTCACCACCGCCCGCGACCTGACCGAGGCGCTGCGCCGGATCCGCGACCACGCCCGCACCCACCCCGACCACCGCGTGCTCCTCGGCCACGGCTGGGACAGCACCGCGTGGCCCGAGCGGCGACCCCCAAGCCGCGCCGAACTCGACGAGGCCACCGGCGGCCGCCCTCTCTACCTCAGCCGCGCCGACGTCCACTCCGCACTCGCCACCACCGCCCTCCTCGACCTCATCCGCGGCATCGCCGACCTGCCCGGCTTCCACCACGAGCAGCCGCTGACCGCCGCCGCCCACCACGCCGTGCGCGAGGTCGCCCACGCCACCCTCACGCCGCCCCAGCGGCAGGCCGCCCAGCGCGCCGCACTGCGCCGCGCCGCCGAGTTGGGCATCGGCACCGTGCACGAGTGCGCCGGCCCCGACATCTCCAGCGAGGACGACCTGCGGGCCCTGCTCGACCTGGCCGCCGAAGGAACCGGCCCCCGCGTCGTCGGCTACTGGGCCGAAGCGATCACCACACCCGAAGAAGCCCGTCGCATCCGCGAACTCGGCGCCCACGGCGCCGCCGGAGACCTCTTCGTCGACGGCTCCCTCGGCTCCCACACCGCCCACCTGCACACCCCCTACGCCGACCGCCCCGGACACACCGGCAACGCCTACCTCGACGCCGAGGCCGTCGCCGCCCACGTCACCGCCTGCACCGAGGCCGGACTCCAGGCCGGCTTCCACGCCATCGGCGACGCCGCCCTCACCGCCGTCACCGAAGGCGTCCGCCAGGCCGCGACACGCACCTCGCTCGCCCGCGTCCGCGCCCTGCGCCACCGCGTCGAACACGCCGAGATGCTCACCCCCGACACCATCGACGCCTTCGCCGAACTCGCCCTCACCGCCTCCGTCCAACCCGCCTTCGACGCGGCCTGGGGCGGCGAGGAAGGCATGTACACAAGCCGACTGGGCGCCGAACGCGCCCGCACCCTCAACCCCTACGCCGCCCTCCAGCGCGCCGGGGTCCCGCTCGCCTTCGGCTCCGACAGCCCCGTCACCCCGCTCGACCCCTGGGGCACTCTCCGCGCCGCCGCCTTCCACCACACCCCCGAACACCGCATCTCGGTACGCGGCGCCTTCACCGCCCACACCCGCGGCGGCTGGCGCGCGATCGGCCAGGACGACGCCGGCACGCTTGTCCCCGGCGCCCCCGCCGACTACGCCTTGTGGCGGACCGACGAACTTGTCGTCCAGGCCCCCGACACCCGCGTCGCGAACTGGTCCACCGATCCGCGCTCGGGCACACCGGGTCTGCCGGACCTGACCCCGGGGCGTGACCTGCCGGTGTGCCTGGCCACCGTGGTCGCGGGCCGCACCGTCCACCGGCGGCCGATCGAGTGATCTCCTGCCGGGCCATACCGCCGAACGAAGACCCGCCCACGCCCGGCACACACCGGCTGTCTCCACCCTGACCTGCTGCTTCGTCAGAAAACCGCAGCTCACGCGAGTGTTGACAGGCGGCGGCCGGTGCCGGGTAGGTTCAGCGGGTCCACCACGCGAGACG
Organism: Streptomyces durbertensis; assembly: GCF_014156695.1. Classification (GTDB taxonomy): domain Bacteria; phylum Actinomycetota; class Actinomycetes; order Streptomycetales; family Streptomycetaceae; genus Streptomyces; species Streptomyces durbertensis. The sequence goes on from NZ_WMLF01000280.1 coordinate 1,896, forward strand.
CCCGACCACCAACCACCGCGCAAGCCGTCGAACGCCGCTGGGCCACGCGGACTGCCAGCGAGGCACGCCGCCGCAGAGAGCCAGGTCCAGGGCCAGCGGCCCGGGGGCGGAAGGTTTCGGCTGGTCGGCGGGTGCGACCCGGGCGGGGCCCGGCCGCTCAGTAGACAACGGCACTGCGCGACCCGCAGCCAGCGGGTCCCAGGTCGGCCCGAAGGGCGGCGGGCCCGGCCCCCGGCACCGAAGGCCCCGGCCACCGCCGGACGACGGCGATCATCGCCGCCCGGTGCCCGTATCGTGGAACCAGCGCCGGAGGACCGTACCCGCGCGCAGCCCCGCGCACGCGAGACATGGCCCACTTGTTGCGGCTTGTTGCCGACGCGGGGGCCACAGGCGCCCCACCGCCGTTGTACGGTCGCTGTCCACCACCCGACGAACCAGGGAAGACCGTGCCAACGGGCTCCGACACCACCGCCGACACCGACCGGGGCACGACCGCCCGGCCGGCCTCCGGCGACTCCTCCGCCGGCGGCGCCACCGCGCACGCCGGCCGCCCGCCGCTGCGGCGCACGCCGGCCCGCCTGACGGCCGCCCTGTGGCGCCGACTGAGCGGCGGCGCCCCCCGCGCCCTGCTCGCGGCCCTGGCCGGACTGGCCCTGGCCGCCGCCTTCCCGCCCTACGACCTGTGGCCGCTGTCGCTGCTCGCCGTCGCCGCGCTCAGCCTGCTCACCCACGGCCGCACCGCCCGCCAGGGCGCCTGGACCGGGTTCGTGTTCGGCCTGGCGTTCTTCGTCGGCCTGCTCAAGTGGCTCAGTGTCGTCGGCTGGGACGCCGTACTCGGGCTGTCGGTGCTCCAGGCCCTCTTCCTCGCCGCGCTCGGCGCCGCCCTGGCCGCCGTCTCCCGACTGCGGGCCTGGCCGCTGTGGTCCGCGTGCCTGTGGGTCGCCCAGGAGTGGGCCCGCGACCGCGTCCCCTTCGGCGGCTTCCCCTGGGGCAGGCTCGCCTTCGCGAACACCGGCTCACCCTTCACCCCGCTCGCCGCACTCGGCGGCGCGCCCCTGGTCACCTTCGCCGTCGCGCTCACCGCGACCCTCCTCGCCGCCGCCGTCACCGTCCTCGCCACCGGGACCCTCCGTATCCGCCGACAGGCCGGCGCCGCGTCCGGGGATACTTCTGGCACACCCCCGCAGCCCGAAACCCGGCCCGAAACCCGGCCCGACGACCCGGGACACCCCGGGCCGGCGCCCGCCGACACCGCGGCCCGCGGCCGCGCGCGCCCGGCCGCGCTGGCAGCCGCCGGGGCCCTGGCGGTCACCTGCCTCGGCTACGCCGTCCCGGTCCCCACCGCGGCCGCCGACACCGTGGACATCGCCGTCGTCCAGGGCAACGTGCAGCGCCCCGGCATGGACTTCCTCGGCCGGCCCATGATGATCCTCAACAACCACGTCGAACCGACGATCGCCCTGGCCGAGGACGTCCATGCCGGCCGGGTGCCCCGCCCCGACCTCGTCATCTGGCCGGAGAACGCCTCCGACCTCGACCCGCACCGCTACCCGCAGGCCCGCGCCGCCATCGACCGCGCCGTCGCGGCGATCGGCGTGCCCGTACTGGTCGGTGCCCTCGTCGACCACCCCACCCGGGAGGGCTACGTCGAGAACCAGGGCATCGTGTGGGACCCCCGTACCGGCCCGGGCGACTCCTACACCAAGCAGCACCCGGTCCCGTTCGGCGAGTACGTGCCCTTCCGGGAACAGCTCAGCAAGGTCATCAGCCGGCTGGAGCGGGTGCCCCGCGACTTCTGGCCCGGCGACAAGCCCGGCGTGCTCCAGGTCGGCCCCGCCCGCCTCGGCGACGTCATCTGCTTCGAGATCGCCTACGACGAGATCGTCCGCGACACCGTCAACGCCGGCGCCCGCGCCCTGGTCGTGCAGACCAACAACGCCACCTACGGCCGCACCGGCCAACCCGAGCAGCAGCTGGCCATGTCCCGCCTGCGCGCCATCGAACACGGCCGCGCCATCGTCACCGCCGCGCCCAGCGGCATCAGCGCGATCGTGGCCCCGGACGGCACCATCAAGCAGCGCACGGAAGAATTCACCCAGGACGTACTGACCGCACGCCTCCCGTTGCGCGACGAGCGGACCGTCGCCGACCGTGTCGGCGCCACACCGGAGTGGGCCCTGGCCCTGGTCGGGCTGGGCGCGGTCGTGGCCGGCCCCGTCGCGCGGCGGACGAAGAAGCACCAGAAGGGGAACCCGCAGTGAAGAAGGCCGGCAAGCGAACCCGGGAGCCACTGGGCGATGTCCTGGTGATCATTCCCACCTACAACGAGGCCGACAACGTCGAGCCGATCGTCTCGCGGGTCCGCGCCGCCGTGCCCGAGGCCCACATCCTGATCGCCGACGACAACAGCCCCGACGGCACCGGGAAGATCGCCGACGAACTCGCCGCCGCCGACGAGCACGTGCACGTCCTCCACCGCAAGGGCAAGGAGGGCCTGGGCGCCGCGTACCTGGCCGGCTTCCGCTGGGGCACCGACCACGGCTACGACGTCCTGGTCGAGATGGACGCCGACGGCTCCCACCAGCCCGAACAGCTGCCCCGGCTGCTCACCGCGCTCACCGGCGCGGACCTCGTCCTCGGCTCCCGCTGGGTGCCCGGCGGACGCGTGGAGAACTGGCCCGCCTACCGCAAGCTGCTCTCCCAGGGCGGCAGCACCTACTCCCGACTCCTGCTCGGCATCCCGCTGCGCGACGTCACCGGCGGATACCGCGCCTTCCGCGCCGCCACCCTCAAGGGCCTGGACCTCGACCAGGTCGCCTCCCAGGGCTACTGCTTCCAGGTCGATCTCGCCTACCGGGCCGTGCAGGCCGGCTTCCACGTCGTCGAGGTGCCCATCACCTTCGTCGAACGCGAACGCGGCGACAGCAAGATGAGCCGGGACATCGTCGTCGAGGCCCTGTGGCGGGTCACCGCCTGGGGAGCGACCTCCCGCTTCCGACGCCTCACCGGCCGCAGGCACACTTGAGTCATGACCACTGGTGAACCGGTTCCCTACGAGCCCGGACGCGACCAGGCCGGCCCCGGACCTGGCGGCCCCCACGACCCGGCGGCCACGCCCGGCCGTACCCGTCGAAGGCCCCGCGGCTGGCGGCGCTTCCTGCCGCTGATCGTGGCCGCCTTCCTGGTCCTGGAGATCTGGCTGCTGACCGTGCTCGCCGACCTCATCGGCATCGGCGGAGTGCTGCTGGTGCTGCTCGGCGGCGTGGTGCTCGGCTCCGTGGTGATCAAACGTGCCGGCCGCCGCGCCTGGCGCAACCTCACCGCCACCGTCCAGCAGGGCTCCGGCACCACCGTCAGCCCGCCGCCGCCGCGGGGCGTGACCGGCGGCGGCAACGCGCTGGCCATGCTCGGTGGACTGCTGCTGATGTTCCCGGGGCTGCTCACCGACCTCGCCGGGGTGCTCTGCGTGCTGCCGCCCACCGCCGCGCTGGTACGCCGCCTCGCCCGCCGCTCGCTGTCCTCCAGCGGGCTCGGCGACGCCGTCCAGCAGGTCCGCCGCGCCCAGGAGCAGGCGAACATCCACCGGCCGGACGGCAAGATCGTCCAGGGCGAGGTGCTGCGGGACGACAACCCCGACCACAACCCCGACCGGGACGACACCCGCGGCTGACCCACCCCGAAGAGCCACACCGCAGCACAGAAGACACCACCGCGGCCCCCGCCGGGAAGCACACCGGCGGGGGAGTGGCGTCGGTGGGTGGCGTCCGGACGGCCTCGCGCCCGCCTCGGAGAAACGCAGACAGCCCGCCGGACCCGGCGTGTGCCGGGCCTGCGGGCCGTTCTACCGCCGTGGGCGAAACCCACGGCCTGCTGTCACGCGCTCTTGCGACTGTCGCGCGGATGCACCGCGATGTTCATCGCGCCCGAGCGAAGGACCGCCAGCCGCTCGGCCAGCACTTCCTCCAGCTCCTCACGGGTACGCCGCTCCATGAGCATGTCCCAGTGCGTCCTCGCGGGCTTCGCCTTCTTCTCCTCCGGTCCCTCGCCGTCCACCAGCAGGGCCTGGGAGCCGCAGACCTTGCACTCCCACTCCGGCGGGATCTCCGCCTCGACCGAGAACGGCATCTCAAAACGATGGCCGTTCTGGCATGCGTACTCCACCGCCTGGCGCGGCGCCAGGTCGATGCCGCGGTCCGTCTCGTAGCTGGTCACCACGAGCCGAGTGCCGCGTAGAGCTCGCTCACTCATGAATTGTGCCTCCCGGGCTTGTCGCCCACAGGACAGGTGTCGCTGTCGTCGTCATCCGGTCAACGTCCGATCGGCGGTGATGATTCCCGAATCGGGAGATGCGTCGCCCGTCGTGCCGCCCTTGTTGTACCCCCCGGTGCCCGCCTTGTCACATCGATTGGGGTTTGTCACCCGCGGTCCACGGTGTCGAGGCGTGCAGTAACGGTCCGTCCGGCGGGCCGAAGGCGTACACTACCGCCCGCACGCCGAATGCCTAAATCCGCTCCGGCGGAGTGTTCCCCACCGCCAGCATCGCCCGCCGCACCGGCACCCTCCACAGCAGGGCGAACCCCAGCACGAAGAACACCACAAGCGAGATGATCGCGTCCCGGTAGCTGCCCGTCAGCTGGAACACGATCCCGAACACCAGCGGCCCCAACCAGCTGGTTCCCCGGTCGCTGATCTCGTAGAGCGCGAAGTACTCCGACTCCTTGCCGGCCGGCACCAGCTGGGAGAACAGCGACCGCGACAGCGCCTGACTGCCGCCCAGCACCATGCCGATCGCCGCCGCCAACGCGAAGAACCACAGCGGCTGCCCGGCCGGCAGGAAGTAGCCCGCGCCCACCGTCGCCGTCCAGGCCACCAGCGAACCGAGAATCGTCCGCTTCGCCCCGAAGGACTGCGCCAGCCGGCCCAACAGCAGCGCCCCGAACACCGCCAGCACCTGCACCAGCAGGATCGCCCCGATCAGCGTCGTCTGGTCCATGCCCAGCTCCGCCGAGCCGAACACCGACGCCTGCGTGATCACCGTCTGGATGCCGTCGTTGTACAGCAGGAAGCCGGCCAGGAACAGCAGCGTCAGCGGATAGCGGCGCAGCTCGGCCAGCGTCCCGGCCAACTGCCGCCAGCCCCCGCCCAGCGCCGCCCGC